>JAHHRK010000030.1 GCA_020025795.1 Faecalibacterium sp.
GCTGATGCAGTGCGGCCTGAAATTCACGGTTGCCGGCGTTGCCTTCTTCCATGCACTTCACAATGGCGCTGAGACGGTCGGCGGCCTTGAGCAGCCGCTTTTCTTCGGGGGTCAAAATTTCCCCGGTCACATAGGGGGTCATGGCGGTTTCCAGCTCGGCCGGCAGCAGCTTGCACATAGCTGTGGCGCTTTCCTTTTCCAGTGCCTTATATGCTTTGTGCAAGGCCTCATTTTTGTATTTGACGGGTGTGGGCATATCGCCGGTGATGATTTCGCTGGCATCGTGGTACAATGCCGCAACCGCCACTACTTCCGGGCGGCAGGGTGTGCCGGTGTAAGCCTGCGCAATCAGGCACAGGATATGGGCGATATGTGCCGTATCAGTGGTATGTTCGGAAAGAGATTCCGGCCGGGACGCATGCATCAGGCTCCACCGGGTAATGTATTTCATGCGGGCGAGCAGTGCGCTGAATGGATACAGCATAACCGCACCTCCTTTCAATCTATGGATAGTATAGCATGGGCACGGTCCAATAAAAAGGACAGTGGCAGGCAGTTTAAGCAGGATTGAAACTTGCAGTACTCTGATTATAGCATAAAGCTGTTACAGAGGCGGCCTTTTTTTTACACCAGAAAAATGGTATAATTTCTTCATCTGCGGTGTTATGCCGTGCAGACATTTACTGTGGGGGAGAGGGTGCAGCCATGACAGGTTCGGAAACATATTTGCGCAAAGCGCAGCAGACATCGCTCTGGCAGTGGTACTGGCGAGCATTTTTTGCATGCGGCCTGGCGGCACTTTTGATTTTGCTGCCGTTTTACGTGGTAGACGGTGGATTTTTCCACTATGCCGGCGATTTCAACGGCCAGCAAATCACCTTTTACCGCTACTTGAACCAGCTTGTCAAGCAGGGCGCAAGCTATGCATGGGCGGCGGATTTGGGCAGCGGTGCGGTGAATGCCTTTTCCTTCTACCTGTATGGCTCGCCGTTTTTCTGGCTGTCGCTGCTGCTGCCGGCTGCCTGGCTGCCGTATTGCATGGTGCCGCTGCTGGTGCTGAAATTTGCTGTGGCAGGCGGCGGCGCAATGCTGTACCTGCACCGCTATGTAAAAAATCCCAACATGGCACTGGTTGGCGCGTGTCTGTATGCATTGTCCGGCTTTGCTGTGTATAATGTGTTCTTTAACCACTTTGTGGATGTGGTGGCGCTGTTCCCGTATCTTTTGTGGGCGCTGGACGAAGCAGTTTATCACCGGCGGCGTGGGCTGTTTGCCTTGTTTGCCGCGCTGAATCTAATCAATAATTACTTTTTCTTTGCTGGGCAGATCCTGTTTTTGGTCATCTATTTTGTGTGGAAATGCGCCACCGGCGAATACAAGCTGAACATAAAGCTGTTCACCGTTTTAGCGGTGGAAAGTTTGCTGGCGGCTGCCATGGGTTGCATCATTGCCTGGCCTGCTGTGCTGAGCCTGGCGCAAAATCCCCGTACAGTGGACCCGGCCTGGGGCTGGAATCTGCTCACCTATTCCAAACCGCAGCAATATCTGGCAATTTTGTTCAGCTGGATTTTGCCGCCGGATTGTCCTTATGAGTCCAGCATCTGGACGGAAGGCATCATCAAATGGACCAGCATGACGGCTTATCTGCCGCTGTGCAGCTTGGCCGGTGTGCTGGCATTTTGGCACGGTACAAAGGGCGGCAGCACCAAGGGTATCTTGGGCACTTGTGCAGTGTTTGCTCTGGTTCCGGCACTGAACAGTGCGTTCTACTGCATGAACTCCAGCTACTATGCCCGCTGGTATTATATGCCCATTTTGCTGATGGCGCTGGCAACCGTGCAGGCGCTGGAAAACGACAAAATCGATCCCAAAACTGGGATTTGGCCTGTCTTTTGGATCATGTTGGCCAGCATTGCGTTTTTGCTGGTCCCGGCGGAAAACAAAGGCGACGAGCCTGGAATGCACCTGGGTGTTGCCAACAACCCGGCACAGCTGATTATGATTATGGCCTTTGGTATTGCAGGTCTGTTGCTGTACGGCTGGATCTGCGGCCGCTGGCGGGGCAAAGCCGGATTTTCCAGGCGGCTGCTGGCCGGTGTGCTGGCATTTGCGTGTGCATTTTCCATTACCCATATTGCCGTCGGCAAATTTGGCCAGTGGGAGCATGACAAGAACCTGCGTGCCGAGTACGAAGGTGCAGTCAAGCTGGGGCAGATGCTGCCGGAAGGCGGCTACCGTGTGGACACCTACGAAACCCGTGATAATCTGGGCCCCTGGCTGAACCGCAGCAATCTTTTGTACTTTGGCAGCACCGTTACTCCCAGCATTCTGGAAATGTATCCGCAGCTGGGCGTGAAACGGGATGTGCGCAGTCAGCCAGAGTATAAGCTGTATGCGCTGCGCAGCCTGATGGGCGTCAAGTATATGATTCTGCCACCCGAAAAAAAGGCAGAGTTTGAAGAAGATTTCCCCCATGGCTGGGTGCAGGCTCCTTATGAAACGCCGGAATTTCTGGTGTATGAAAACCAGAACAATCCAGGCCTGGGTTTGACCTATTCGTATTACATTACACAGGAACAGTTTGAAGAACAATCCAGCCAGCTGCGCAGCAACCTGCTTTTGCGGGCAATCCTTTTGGACGAGGAGCAAATCAAGCAGTATGGCCATTTATTAAAGCCGCTGCCCAAGGAGATGGAGTCGCCTTTGAACCCGACCACGTTCCAGCAGGACTGCGCCGAGCGAAAGGCAACCGCATGCAGCAGCTTTACCATGGAAAAGGACGGCTTTACCGCTGCCATCACCATGGAAAAGGAAAATCTGGTCCTGTTCCAGGTGCCGTGGGACGAAGGCTTTACTGCCACCATCAACGGCGCAGAAACCCCAATCTTGCGGGTGAATTCCGGTATGATGGCAGTGGACTGCCCGGCCGGAGAGAATGAAATCGTTTTTACCTACCATACAGCAGGCTTGAGCCAGAGCTGCATGGTGTGTATGATTGGCTGCGTGTTGTACGCGGCATATCTGGTGCTGTTTTTCTTGCGCCGCAAGCGTCAGGCAGCAGCCCAAAACGCAAACAAGCTGAAAACAGAGGGAGAATAAAACCATGAGCGATTATGCAAAAAAACTTTCGCAGGAGCTGGGCCAGCCCCAGCAGTATGTGGCAGCAGCCATTGAACTGATTGACGCGGGCAATACCATCCCCTTTATTGCCCGTTACCGTAAAGAAGCCACCAACAGCATGGACGACCAGGCTCTGCGTGTACTGGGCGAGCGCCTGGATTATCTGCGCGGCTTGGATAAGCGCAAAGGCGAGGTGGAAAAGAGCATTACCGATCAGGGCAAGCTGACCGCCGAGCTGACCGCAGCGTTGGAAAAGGCTGAAACGCTGGCCGAGGTGGAGGACATTTACCGCCCCTATAAGCCCAAGCGCAAGACCCGTGCCAGCACCGCACGCGCCCACGGTCTGGAGCCGCTGGCCATGGCAATTCTGGAGCAGAATCCTGCTTTTGATCCGGAAGCGGAAGCTGCAAACTATGTGAATGAAGATGTGCCGGATGCAGCAGCTGCGCTGGCCGGTGCACGAGATATTCTGGCAGAAATCATCAGCGACGATGCCCGTGTGCGTACCGAGCTGCGCCGCTTCTTCCATGCGTTTGGCAACATCACCAGCAAGGGCGCAAAGGAAGAGGACAGCGTTTACAGTCAGTACTATGATTATGCGGAGCCTGTCAGCAAGGTTGCGGATCACCGCATTCTGGCGCTGGACCGTGGCGAGCGGGAAGGCTGGCTGAAGGTTTCTATCGCAGTGGACCACGAGCGTGGCGCTGCCATTGCCAGCCAGCTGTATGCTCGTGTGCGTTCCGGCGGTGCCAGTGCACAACAGGTCAAGCTGGCTGCGGAAGATGCTTACAAGCGCCTGATTGCCCCCAGCCTGGAAACCGAACTGCGCAGCGAACTGACTGACAAAGCCGCCGAAGGCGCTATCAAGGTCTTTGGTGAAAACCTGCGTCAGCTGCTGCTCCAGCACCCCATTAAGGGCAAAGTGGCACTGGGTATGGACCCCGGCTACCGCATGGGCTGTAAGCTGGCCGTCGTGGATTCCACCGGCAAGGTGCTGGACACCGCTGTGGTATACCCTGTGCCGGAGTTCAAGCGTGTGGATCAGGCCAAGAAGATCGTGAAAGATCTGATCGAAAAGCATGGTGTTCAGATCATCGCAATCGGCAACGGTACTGCAAGTAAGGAAACCGAAATTTTTGCCGCTGAGGTAATTCGTGAATTGGGCGGCGGTGTACAGTACATGGTCGTCAGCGAAGCAGGTGCATCTGTGTACTCTGCCAGCAAGCTGGCTGCGGCGGAGTTCCCCCAGTATGACACCAATCTGCGCAGCGCGGTTTCGATTGCACGCCGTTTGCAGGACCCCCTGGCAGAGCTGGTCAAGATCGATCCCAAGGCGGTAGGCGTGGGCCAGTATCAGCACGATATGCCCCAGAAGCGCCTGGACGAGACGCTGGACGGTGTTGTGGAAGACTGCGTTAACACGGTTGGTGTGGACCTGAACACCGCCAGCGCACCGCTGCTGAATCGCGTTGCAGGCCTGACCAAAGCTACCGCAAAGAACATCGTTACTTTCCGTGAGGAGAACGGTGCATTTACGGCTCGTACCCAGCTGAAGAAGGTCAAGGGCCTTGGCCCCAAGGCATTCGAGCAGTGCGCAGGCTTCCTGCGAATTCCCCATGCCAAGAACAAGCTGGACGAAACCGCAGTGCACCCGGAAAGCTATGCGGCTGCAAAGGTCGTTCTGGAAGCCTGTGGCTTTGCCCCGGCGGATATTGGCACCGACGCCATTGCAACTCTGCCCGAAAAGATCAAAACCGTTGGTGCAGACGTGCTGTGCGAAAAGGCTGGCGTTGGCGAGCCTACGCTGCACGACATTGTGGACGAGCTGTGCAAGCCGGGCCGCGATATGCGTGAAAGCCTGCCGGAACCCATGCTGCGTACTGACGTAATGGGTCTGGAGGATTTGAAGCCCGGTATGCTGCTCACCGGTACGGTGCGCAATGTCATTGACTTCGGTGCATTTGTGGACATCGGTGTGCACGAGGACGGTCTGGTGCATATCAGCCAGATGAGCGATAAGTTCGTCAAGCACCCCAAGGACATTTTGCAGGTGGGCCAGGTGGTGCAGGTTAAGGTTCTGGATGTGGACAAAAAGAAAAAGCGCATCGGCCTGACCATGAAAGGCGTAGCACAGAAGTAATTATTGTTTCAAAAGCGGCTGCGCGAGGTTTCGCACTGCCGCTTTTCTTTTTTTGTGTAAAATCTGCTGCGTTTCGCTTCGGAAAGAAATCTGGTATAATACCGTAAAATACAAAACAGGAAAGCAGGGCACTACGATGCATACAGCAGGAATCATAGCAGAATATCATCCGTTCCACTCCGGGCACGCTTGGCAGATTGCCCGGGCAAAAGAACTGGGCGCACAAATGGTGGTGGTTGCCATGTCCAGCGGCATGGTGCAGCGAGGAGGATTGCCGCTTTTGCCGGATGCAGTGCGTGTGCGTGCGGCGCTGGATGCCGGTGCGGATTTGGTGCTGGCTCTGCCTGCGCCGTATGCCAACAGTGGTGCAGAATGTTTTGCTGCGGCAGGCGTCCGTATTTTGGCAGCAGCTGGCTGCGATACCTTGGTGTTTGGTACCGAAACAGCTGATGCAGCTGGCTGCGAAGCGGCAGCAAGCGCCTTGTGCAGTTTGGCCTATACCGATGCATTGCGTCTGGCACTGGATAACGGTGCACGCAGCTTTGCTGCGGCACGGCAGGCCGCAATGGAGGAGATTTGTCCGGAAGCAGCAGCGCTTGTACGAAACCCGAACGATAATTTGGGCGTGGAGTATGCGCGTGCTAATTTGATGCAGGGGACAGGGCTTGCTTTGTGTCCGCTTTTGCGGCAGGGGGTAGGCCACCACGATACCGCCGCCGGCAATTTTTCCAGTGCAAGCAATCTGCGCAAGCTCTGGTATGCCGATGGGCCGAGCGCATTAGCACCGTATGTGCCCACGCAGGCAATGGAGCTGTACCGGAATGCAGCATCCAACGGTCTGGATTTGGACCCGGCGGCAGTAGATATTGCGGTGCTCAGCCGCCTGCGCATGATGCGGCCGGAGGATTTTGCCCAGGTGCGCGGCGTTTCGGAAGGACTGGAGTTTGCGCTGGCAAAAGCGGTGCGAACAGCCGAAAGTGTAGAGCAGCTTTGTGATGCTCTGACGACCAGCCGATACCCCAGAGCGCGGATGCGCCGTCTGGTGTGGGACGCGGCTCTTGGCTGGGGCAGCAATGTGGAAATACCGGTGCCTTATCTGCATATTTTGGGCGCACGGCGCAGTGCAATGCGATTGCTGGGGCAGGCAACGCTTCCGGCAGAGGTGTCTCTGGCCCGGCTGGAAAAGCAAAATGCGGATTGTGCCGTGATTGCCGCAGCGCAGGCGGCAGCGGTTGACCTAGGTGCACTGTGCCGCCGCAAGAAAATGGGGATGGGAACTGCCTATACCCAGAAAGCTGTCATTTTGCCCTAAAAACTTAGAGAAAAAAGTAACAAAAAGGCAATGGACAAATTCCCAGTGATTGGATAGAATACAAAATGAGGAAACTTCGGGAATCTTTTTTTAAAAATTGTTTTTGAATTTGCAATAATTTTAGAAAAATTGCTGTCGAAAAAGCTGCTTCCTCCCATAATCGGTACATATTTAACAAAGCTTGCGTGAAATATAGTGACGCTTTTGTACATACGACGAAAAGACTAAAATGGTCTTGTAAAATGCGGCTAGTTCGATATAATGTAGTTGATTATTTTTTAACAATTTAGTTGTTCCCCAAAGATCCAACAGTTGGACATTTGGAAACATATACAATGTTTTATGGAGGTAATTACAATGGAAACCTATGGCATTGAAAATCTCGGCATCCTGAATCCCAAGGCTGTGTACCGCAATCTGACGCCCGCACAGCTGACTGAAGCTGCTCTGCGCCGCGGCGAAGGCTCTCTGAGCAATACTGGCGCACTGGTTGTTACTACCGGTAAGTACACCGGCCGTTCGCCTAACGACAAGTTCATCGTTGACACCGACGGTATCCACAACGATATCGCATGGGGCAAGGTGAACCGTCCCATCAGCCGCGAAAAGTTCAATGCTCTGTGGGAAAAGGCTGCTGCTTACATGCAGGGCCGCGAAGTCTTCATTTTTGATGGCTACGCAGGCGCAGACAAGACCTACACCCAGAAGTTCCGTATCATCAACGAGCTGGCTAGCCAGAATATGTTTATTCACCAGCTGCTGATCCGTCCCACCGCAGAGGAGCTGGCAAACTACGGCGAGCCTGACTACACCCTGCTGTGCGCTCCCGGCTTCAAGTGCATCCCCGAGCTGGACGGTGTGAACAGCGAAGCTGCTATCATCATCGACTACGAGGCACACAAGATCCTGATCGCTGGCTCTCGTTACGCTGGCGAGATCAAGAAGAGCGTCTTCTCCACCATGAACTACATCATGACCAAGAAGAACGTTCTGCCCATGCACTGCTCTGCTAACATGGACCCCGAAACCCACGAGACCGCAGTCTTCTTCGGTCTGTCCGGTACCGGCAAGACCACGCTGTCTGCTGACGCTTCCCGTAAGCTGATCGGCGACGACGAGCACGGCTGGTCTCCCGATGGCGTGTTCAACTTCGAGGGTGGCTGCTACGCAAAGTGCATCAACCTGAAGGCTGAGAACGAGCCCGAAATTTACAACGCTATCCGCTTTGGCTCTCTGGTCGAGAACGTTGTCATGGATCCTGAGACCCGTGAGTTCGATTTCGACGATGGCAGCCTGACCGAGAACACCCGTGTTGGCTACCCGGTTGACTACATCTCCAACAGCCAGATCCCCGGCAAGGGCGGTATCCCCAAGGTTGTTATCTTCCTGACTGCTGATGCATTCGGCGTCCTGCCCCCGATCAGCCGTCTGAGCAAGAACGCTGCTATGTACCACTTCGTTACCGGCTTTACCTCTAAGCTGGCAGGTACCGAGCGTGGCGTTACCGAGCCGCAGCCCACCTTCTCCACCCTGTTTGGTGAGCCCTTCATGCCCATGGATCCCTCTGTTTACGCAGAGATGCTGGGTGAGAAGCTGGAGAAGTACGGCACCAAGGTTTACCTGGTCAACACCGGTTGGGCAGGCGGCAGCGCATCCATGGGCGCAAAGCGCATGAAGCTGGCTTACACCCGTGCAATGGTTACCGCAGCTCTGAACGACAACTTCACCGGCGAGTGGAAGCACCACGACATCTTCAACGTGGAATATCCCACTGCTTGCCCCAACGTTCCCGACGAGATGCTGGACGCTCGCGGCATGTGGGCAGACAAGGCTGCTTACGACGAGCAGGCTAACAAGCTGGCTACCATGTTTGCTGAGAACTTCGCTAAGAAGTACCCCAACATGCCCGCTGAGATCACCGAGGCTGGCCCCAAGGCAAAGTAATTTGTCTCGCTTAATCGCATAATAAACGCCCTGGTCTGATTGGTTCGGACCAGGGCGTTTTCTTGTGTTTGGGTGGGTTCTGTGCTATGCTACAAACGATCAAAATCTGAAATGTAGAGGAGGCAATCTCTTGAAAAAACAAAGGTCGTTATATACTGCGTTTGGCTATGCTTTTGCCGTGTTTGTGGTAATTATGGCAGGTATCAGCCTGTTTACCCATGACAATCCTTTTTTGGACCTGGGCATGGTACAGCTGCTGATCGTCACGGTTATTGTGGGCTGCGTTTTGGCAGGTGCATTGTATCTGTGGGATAAAAAAGGAAAAGTGCCCCAGCGTACCTGGCTGGTGGTGTTGATTTTGTTTGCTATTTACTTTGCGGCCCAGATGTTTGTGGCAGTCAAGTTACAGGTGTGGGCACGCGGTGAATGGGATTATACACGCGTATTCCGCGAAGCGGAAGAACGTGTTTTGCGTGGCATGGTCCCCACCGATTACTTTGGAAAGTTTCCCAATAATGTGCCGTTCTACTGGGTATTGTGCGGCTATTTTGGCTTTTTGCATCTGTTTGGCGTTACAGAATTCATGATGCCGCTGCTGCTTTTAAACATGGCCTGCATCAGTGGTTCTCTTTTGATGATGTACGGTATGGCACGTCGCCTTTTGGGTGAAAAATGGGCACTGCCAGTTCTGGTTTTGGGTATGCTTGCACCGGGACTGCTTTTGTATGTGCCGATTGCATACACCGATACTTTGTCTCTGCCATTTGTGTGTGGTGCGGCATATCTGTGGCTGCTGGCAAGAGAACAATACCAAAAAGAAAACACCAAAAAAACGATCCCCTTTGCCTGCCTTGCTGCTGTTGTGGCAGCGCTGGGCGCTGTGCTGAAAGTCTCGGTGGCCATTTTGGTGGTTGCCTTTGTTTTGGATGTGCTGATTTTCTGGAAAGACCGTCAGCGTTGGAAAACGTTGCTGGTTGGCCTGGTTTGCTTTGCGCTGGTATTGTTCGGCGGCAACACACTGGCGCAGTCCAGTATGCCGGATTATAACTTTGAAAAAATCCCCTTTACCCACTGGATCATGATGGGTCTGCGTGGCACGGGTACCTATTGGGATAAGGACTACGAACTGACCTTGTCCTATGATACCTACGAGGAGCGCCTGGAATTTAATAAGCAGGAAATTGCTCGCCGCTTAGAGGAAATGGGTCCTCTGGGCTTTTTGGATCATTGCCGGGAAAAGCTGGCCTTTATGATTAGCGACGGCACCTATTATGCGCCGTCCAAGCTGAACCGTGCTGCCAAACAGCCGTGTATCTGGCATGAATTTGTTATTGAAGGTGGAAAATACGCCGGGTTCTTGTACTACCTGGCAGATGGTATGCAAATCTGCCTGCTGCTGGCCTGTGCGGCGGGCAGCTGGCGCGCTGCAAAAACAGGAAAGCACGAGATGACGGTATTCCGTGTTGCATGGTTTGGTCTGGTACTGTTCCTGCTTTTGTGGGAAAACCGCGCACGGTATCTGGTCAACTTTATTCCGCTGTTCTTGCTGTGTGCAGGTTCAGGCTTGTCTGCATGGTCAAATCACAATAAAACGGACGCCTGAATGTTAAAAGAAGGACTCAGATAGACCAGTCTCATAGAACTCCGATTGCGGAAAGCGCAAGTTCTTAAAAAAAGAAAGCTTTATTTGCAAACAATACATGTAAAAAATGGTTTCTACTAGTTTAAAAAAAGTGTATACTATAACTAATGCGGTTTTGCGAGAAGTTGAATGTTCCGATGGAAAAGCTTGCAAGCTGATAGAATCGAACATACGCATGAGGAGGAAGAAAATGAAAAAGCATGCATTGAAAAAGATTCTGACCGGCACGCTGGCGGCAGCGCTGCTCGTCACATCTTTTCAGGCCGTGGCTTTACGGGTAAAGGCGGATACGCCCAAGCCAGACGACGGTCTGAAGCTCTGGTATGATGAACCGGCATCTCGTGGTCAGAATATTTTGGATAAGGGTGCGTTCAGCACAACGGATGAGGATAATACCTGGCAGCAGCAGACCCTGCCCATTGGCAACAGTTTTATGGGTGCCAATGTATATGGCGAAATCGGCAGAGAGCAGTTGACCTTCAACCATAAGACGCTGTGGAACGGCGGCCCCAGCGACCGTCGCCCCAACTATAACGGCGGCAATAAAGAAACCGTAGACGGCAAAAAGATGTCCGATATCTACAAGCAGGTTATCGAACTCTATAAGCAGCATAAAGATGCTGAGGCAAATGCATTGGCCAGCAAGCTGACGGGTCTGGAGGATGGCTATGGCGCTTACCAGTCCTGGGGCGATATCTTTGTTGATTTTGGCTTTGATCCTGAAAAGGCAACAGAGTACAAGCGCAGCCTGGATTTGAACAGCGCTGTGGCATCTGTGGATTTCAAGTATAACGAAACTGCAATGCACCGCGAGTATTTTGCCAGCTACGTGGACAACGTGATTGCCATGAAGTTTACGGCAAAAGGCACAGAAAAGCTGAACTTTGCAATTTCTTTCCCGGTGGATAATGCCGAGGGCGTGAAGAACAGTAATCTGGGCAAGGACACCACCACGACTGTATGTGGTGATACCATTGTTGTTGCAGGCAAAATGCAGGACAACCAGCTGAAGTTGAATGGTCGGCTGAAAGTCATCATTCCCCGTGGCCATGGCGCAGTAGAGCCTCTGGGCGAGGATAAGCTGTATGTTTCGAATGCATCTGAGGTCATTGTTTATGTGGCCGCAGATACGGATTACATGAATGAATATCCGAAGTACCGTACCGGTGAATCGGATGAAGAACTGAATGCACGTGTTGCAGACCGTATTGAGAATGTAAGCGGCATGACCTATAAACAGGTCAAGCAGCGCCATCTGGATGATTACAAGGAAATCTTCAATCGCGTTTCTCTGGATCTGGGCCAGACCGTGTCAACAAAGACCACGGACAAGCTGTTGGAAGCTTACAAGAATCATTCCAACACGCAGGAAGAAAACCGTCAGCTGGAAGTTTTGCTGTTCCAGTTTGGCCGTTACCTGACGATTGCTTCTTCCCGCGAAAACGATCTGCCGTCTAACCTGCAGGGCGTTTGGCAGAACCGTGTTGGTAATGCAGGCCGTGTACCTTGGGGTTCTGACTATCATATGAACGTCAACCTGCAAATGAACTATTGGCCCACCTATTCCACCAATATGGCGGAATGTGCAAAGCCGCTGGTTGATTATGTCTATTCTTTGATGGAGCCTGGTAAGGTTACTGCACAGACCTATTTTGGCGTTACCGAAGGCGGCTTCACTGCGCATACCCAGAATACTCCTTTTGGCTGGACTTGCCCGGGTTGGAATTTCAGCTGGGGCTGGTCTCCCGCGGCACTGCCCTGGATTCTGCAGAATTGCTGGGAGTACTATGAATACACCGGCGATGTGGAGTATATGGAAAATCATCTGTATCCGATGCTGAAGGAAGCAGCTCTGCTGTACGATCAGATCCTGATTGAGGATCCCAATGGAAGCGGACGACTGGTATCGGCACCGGCATATTCTCCGGAACATGGCCCCATTACAGCAGGCAATACCTACGAGCAGTCTCTGATTTGGCAGCTGTACGAAGATACTATCACCGCCGCAAAGACTCTGGGTGTAGATGCCGACAAGGTTGCAGAGTGGACCGAAACGCAGAAAAAGCTGGATCCCATTGCAGTTGGCAATGATAACCAGATCAAGGAATGGTATACCGAAACGACGTTCGGCAGTGTTAAGGATTGGCAGGGAGGTCACCGCCATATGTCGCACCTGCTGGGCTTGTTCCCTGGCGATTTGATTTCCGTAGATAACCCCAAATATATGGAAGCTGCAAAGGTCTCCCTGAAAGAGCGCGGCTATCAGAGCACCGGCTGGGGTATGGGCCAGCGTATCAACGCATGGGCTCGTACTGGTGACGGCAATCAGTCGCATCAACTGATTCAGAACCTGTTTAAGGGCGGCATTTATCCCAACCTGTGGGACGCACATGCTCCTTTCCAGATTGACGGCAACTTCGGCTACACCTCCGGTGTTGCTGAAATGCTGATGCAGAGCAACATGGGTTACATCAATATGCTGCCCGCTCTGCCTGATGTTTGGGCAAACGGCAGTGTAAATGGTCTGATGGCTCGTGGCAACTTTGAGGTTTCCATGAAGTGGGCCAACAACAAACTGACCGAAGCTACTGTTTTGTCGAATAATGGTGGTACTGCTGCGGTACAGATGAAAGACGCTGCAAATATCACTGTTAAGGACGCCTCCGGCAACACGATTCAGGCTACCGCAGTTAAGGGTAAGCCCGGCCGTTTCACCTTTGAAACGAAGGTGGATGGTGTGTACACCATTACCGTTGCCTGAATGAGACACAACGTGTAAATCATACGAATGACTTTTATTTTCAGGAGGAAGAACATGCGATCTGTGAAACAGAGAGTACTGGCAGCACTCTTGACAGCAGTAATGCTTGGTACTTATGTTATGCCGGCGTATGCAGCGGATTCCACTGTGCCCGTGGACCCTGCAGCAGGCGAAACGATTGTAGCGGAAGATGCTGCCGCAGTAGAAAACGAACAGACGGTCGTGCCCAACGAGCAGCTGGAAGAACAGCCCGAAGTGCAGCCCGAAGAACAGCTGGAAGAACAGCCAGCAGAACAGCCCAGCAAATTACCTGAGCAGCCAACAGAACAGCAGTCGGTGGAAGAATCCGTGGAGCAGCCCGAAGAAGAATCTGCTGCGGAAACCGTTGAGGAAGAACCGGCAGAAGAACTGACGGCAGAAGCCGAAAATCAGCTGGTTGTAGAGGATGCAGCCGACAGAACCAACACGCCTTTTGCAGAAGGCCACGTTGCATTGGACAAGGGTCCCATGCAGGCATCTGCAAAGGCCAGCAGCCACAACGGTAATGTGGGTGATGACGATGGCCCTGCCAGCCAGGCGTTCGATAACGATGTCAGCAAGGCATGGCACAGCCAATATAGCGCTCAAAGTATGCCGCACACCATCGAGTGGAATTTGGGAAACAACGGCGAAGCTTTCGAGGTAAGCGGCCTGCACTACCAGATGAAGAATAATGTCGATGTAGGCAATGGCCGTTGGTTAAAAATCAAAATTGAAGCACTGCTGAACAGCAATGTTATTTGGACGGGAGAAGTTACCCTGCCGAATGGTAACTGCAACATTACTTTCGGACAGATTGTGAAAGCAGATGCCATGAAAGTGACTGTTTTGGAAAGTAAAGGTAATCCGGAAAGCGACGCAAATAAGTTCGCTTGTGCTGGTGAACTGACTATTTATGGCAAAAAGCCGGTCAAGGAAGAGTACACTTATGTTCCCATGCTGGATAAGGCTGCTATGAAAAAGTCTGCAAAGGCTAGCAGCCAGGAAGCAGAAGAAACCAGCCAATGGGGCGATGGTCCTGCAGCATGGGCTTTTGATGGAGATATCAGTAAGGCTTGGCATACCCAGTATACCGGCAGCGTAGCACAAGGCCCCCACACGATTGAGTGGAAACTGACGGAAGACGATTCTGCGGTTCTGGTCGGTCGTTTGGAATACGTTATGAAGGACGCTGGCAATAGTGGCAATGGTCTGTGGAAGCAGATCAAAGTAGAAGCTACCGTCAACGGACAGCTGCAGACTGTTTACGAAGGCGCAGTTACCCTGGGCGAAGGCAACAAGGCTATGATTGACTTTACCACTGGCCCGGTAAATGCTACCGCTATCAAGGTAACAGTGAAGGAAGGCAACAACGGTTATGCTTGTGCTGGCGAACTGACGGTTTATCAGGCTAAGACAAAAATCGAAGTTGACCCCGAGCCCCTGCCGCTGAGCAAAAAGTATCAGCAGATTCCCCAGAATCAGATTACGGCAGCAAATGGCATTTCTGCATCCAGCCAGCATACGACCTCTGAAACGACTGGCGACGGTCCTGCAGTATGGGCATTCGACGGTAAAACCGAGACAGCCTGGCATGTTGACTACAATACAAATCTGGCAAATGATCCTGCTTGGATTCAGTGGAATCTGGGCGAAGTTAAGACGATTGGTCAGATTGGTTATATCCGGCGAGACAATCATGATAATCATGGTAACGGTCGCTGGAAGACGGTTGTGGTTTCCGGTCAGTTGGAAGATGACAGCTGGGTCGATCTGCGTAAGATTACGATCCAGGAGTCCCAAATGGAGAACAACGGCGATGAAGTTTTGATTCCCTTTGCACCCACTCCTGTAAAAATGCTGAAAGTTAAAATTACCGACAGCTATAATACAACTGCTCAGAAATTTGCACAGGCTGGCGAAATCAAGACCTATGAGGTCGTAGACAAGGAAACCTACACCTTGACTGTTAACGAGGAAACCAAGGTCGTGGCAGAAGGCGATACCTTCCAGCTGAATGCAAACTTTACCCATGACACGACCAACACCGAAGTGCAGAATATCACTTACAAGTGGTCTGTACAGGGCGGTAACCTGACTGTGCAGGGTAACGGCAAGGAAGCAACCGTTACTGCTAATAGCGCAGGCGAAAGCGTTGTTCGTGTAGAAGTGCAGTACAAAAATGTACTGTATGCAGGTGTATGCAATGTCACCGTTCAGAAGAAGGATGTTGACAGTGTGATTGCTATCAACGGCAAGGATTACACCGTCAAGAGCTTGGAAGATGCTGTGAATAAGGCCGGTAACGGCGCAATTGAAAGCATCGTATTCAAGAGCGGCGTAATCCGCAAGGACGATTTTACATACATCACTTCCCATGCAAAGCGCTTTGATTCCGAACTGAAGACCTTCCGTATCGAGGATGCGGTTGTACCCATGAGCCTGCATAACAATGCAATCCCTATGAATGCCTTTAAGCTGAACGGTTCCGGCAGCGTTGGCCTGACCAACGTGTACCTGGGTAAGAATATCAAGGGTATTGAAGGTTCTGCATTCTATCTGTGCAAGGATCTGGTGTCTTTTGAAGCACCTGGCGTTGAGTTCCTCAAGCCCAATGCACTGGGCGGCCTAAAGAGCCTGGAAAGCCTGGAGCTGCCTGCTCTGAAGGAACTGAACAATAACTGCATCAAGGACGCTTACGGCGTTAAGAGCATCAAGCTGCCCAGTGTGGCTACTCTGGGTCAGGATGCATTCAAGACATTCTCCAAGCTGACGGATGTCACTCTGGGCGAAAAGATTCCGCACATTGAATATCGTTCGCCGCTGGGTCTGGCAAGCACCCCGGCGAAGAATGGTGTCAACCTGCACGTTCCCAAGAGCGCATTGGATGCTTACAAGCAGAGCGGCTACTTCAAGGACGGCAAGTGGGCTGGCCTGACGCTGGTTGAAAAAGAGGTGGCAACGGTAACCTTTGATGTGGACGGCGATAAGACCACTGCTCAGATCGAAGAAGGCCAGAAAATCGGCGATAAGCTGCCGGCTGATCCCACCAAGGAAGGATTTACCTTTGCTGGTTGGGTCGATGAAAATGGCAAGAAAGTCACAGCAGACACTGTGGTCAATGGCAATATGACCGTGAGTGCAACATGGACGGAGAATGACAAGCCGGTAGAACCTACCCCGACGCCGGACAAGCCCGTTGATCCGGACAAGCCGGTAGAACCTACTCCGACGCCGGATAAGCCTGTTGATCCGGACAAGCCGGTAGAACCTACCCCGACGCCGGACAAGCCTGTTGATCCGGACAAGCCGGTAGAACCTACCCCGACGCCGGATAAGCCTG
>JAHHRK010000031.1 GCA_020025795.1 Faecalibacterium sp.
TTCAGCGGCACAACGCCATAAGTTACACCCTGGTCATGCAGATCCTGCGCAGCCGTTTCGATTGCCTCCGGGCTTTGCAGTGCGGATAGGCTCAGCATCTTCAGGCTGCCTGCCACATAGCCGGTATTCTGGGGTTTGTCAGGCTCTGCCGTAGGCTCCACCGGTTCGTCCTGCTGCGTATCCGGCTGAGAATCGGGATTTTCTGCTGCCGGCGATGCCGTTGGCTGCACGGACTGGTCGTCTTCGTGCTTGACCGTTCCATACCAGAAATGGGTGCCCCAATCCAGTACGCCCGGTGCCACTACAAAGCCCAGTACAAACATAAGCGCAATCACCAAAAGGCCCGTCAGGATGCGCTTGATCCAATAGGTCCGGCCACTCCGGTAGAAATTATGGTTATACCGTTTGACACGCCCTATATTCTTTCTTCTTTTTGCCATAGAACGCTCCTTACTCCTTTTTTCACCGCTTGCTGTTAAATTGCTACGGCATGACCGGTGAAGCCATAAATCGCCATCGCCAGGATACCGATATAAATCATAACGATCGGCAAGCCGCGGAACGGTCCGGGCACTGCGCTGCTGCGCAGGCGCCGCCGTGCCTCAGCGACCATCAATACCGCGATCAGATAACCCACACCGCTGCCCAGGCCGTATCCAATGGTCTGCACCAGCGTAAAGCGCTGCACCGTGGTAACCAGTATTGCACCCGCCACACAAGTATTAAAACCTGCATTGGGCAGCATTTTCAAAAGACGATCCCGGTACGGGAAATTTTTTGCATAGGTGAACAGCAGCCACAACAGGCCGCACACCACAAAGGTGCACACCACATAAGCCAGCGGACGCAGCATGGAGCGCAGCTCCAGCTTGCGCATCAGTCTGCCAACGCCCCAGGACAGCGGTGCGCTCAGCACGCAGATCACGCTTAAAAGCGAACCGAACAACAGGCAGGAAGTATCGTCATCGCCCACCAGCTGTACCAGACGCGACACGCCTGTACCACGCGCCAGCACGGTATTCTGTGCAAACAACGCCAGCAGCGCATACCCGAAAAAG
This sequence comes from Faecalibacterium sp., assembly GCA_020025795.1. Classification (GTDB taxonomy): domain Bacteria; phylum Bacillota; class Clostridia; order Oscillospirales; family Ruminococcaceae; genus Faecalibacterium. The sequence goes on from JAHHRK010000031.1 coordinate 1,059, forward strand.
GTAGCTACCGCAGAAATTACTGCATTCATGCTTTCTTCTTCGCCTCCTGTTCCAGATAGTGGCGCCATGCGCTGCCAATGCTGCGCCAAACGGCAAACAGCACACCCACCAGCATAAATCCACCTGCCGGGGTAGCTGCCAGCGGCAGCAGCGGTCCATTGACAATGGGACGCTCAAATAGGGTGCCCAATGCCAGCAGCTCACGCAGGCAGCCTGTCAGCATCAGCACCAGCAGGTAGCCCAGCGTGATGCGCAGGCCCTTTGAGAACGCTTTGTGTACCGGTTCCGGCACACGGCCGCTGCGGTAAACCACCAGTGGGTCCACAACAAGCAGCGGCAAATACAGGCCAAGCGTCAGGATATCGTTGCCGAAAAAGTTGCGCATGGCAAGCCATACCAGGCAGTACACCAACGCCGAAATTGTGCAGTAACCTGCTGTACGCAGCAACTGTTGGCGCACATTGCGCAGCAGCAGGCTGCACAGGATACGGGTGGGTGTCAGCAGCATGGCAACTGCCACAGCCAGCAGCATTGCCTTGCGGCCGGTGGTAGCCATTACCACCAGCGGAGCCAGACCCATGCCCTGCATAACGGCCGGGTTATTCAAAAAGATGCGGTCATGATGGAAGTAGTGGTCTGCTTCCGCCAGGATCAACTGCGCACGCTCACTTCGCATCTGCAGGACCTCCTTTCTGTCGGACGGCCGCCAGGACCTCATAAAGTTTTTCGGTCAGGCGGTCCAGCCACTGCGATACGCTGCCCACAACCAAAATCGCAAAGCAAACGCCGGTATCATAGGCGCCAAAATAGCGGAACGCCATCGTCAGCAGGCCCAGCATCACACCGTACAGCACCTGGCCGCCGCGGTGGCGCTGCGGTGTCGTGAACGGTTCGGTCGCTAAAAATAGCGCGCCGAACAAAATTGCACCGGAAACCAGCTCGTACATGACCAGAAGCAGGCGACCAGTTGTGGTCTGTGCAATCACAGCATTTTCCACAACGGCATCACGGGGATGCAAAAAGGCCACCAGACCGCAGGTCAGCAAAAAGGCCAGCGGCGTATAGAGTTTGATATCATGGCGTACCAGCAAAAATATGCCGCAGGCCAGCAAGACCAGAATGGCCGTTGTACCCATGGGGCCTGCATAGTTGCCCAAAAGCATATGCAGCATATCCGTCGAAGGGATACCGCCGTTTCGCAGCATATTGGACATACCACCGGACAAAATCAGCTCGCTGCCTGCTTTCACGGACATCAGTGTGCCCGGTGCAGGATAGCGCATCACCTGATCCGGCCAGGACACCGCTGCTACCACATAGCCTACCGCTGCTGGGTGGAACGGATAGCTGCCGTAGCCACCGAACGCTTCTTTGCCGATCAGGATACCGGCAAGCACCGCCACCGTCAAAATCGACCAGGGGCAGCTGGCAGGCATCAGCAGCGCGATAATCAGGCTGAAACATTCGCTGGACCAGTCACTGTGCTCATAGGGGCGTTTGCGCAAAATGCACACCAGGCGATCGCACAAATTGCCCAGCACCGTAGCATACAGGCACATCCAAACCGGACGTGCCCCATAATAAAAGTATGCCATGCTGACCAGCGGCAGCCCCAGCAGGCAGACATCCCAGTAATAGTGCCGATCCGTTCCGGCCTGGATTTTTCGTTTTTCGGACATGTTGAACGCTCCTTATTCTGCCTTACCTATTACAAGGCTGCCAGCGTTTTTACGGCCTCTTTCGGGTCCTTGGCAGCAAATACTGCGCTGCCTGCCACCAGAACGTCTGCACCTGCTTCCACACAGGCCGGTCCGGTAACGGCATCCACGCCGCCATCCACTTCCAGCAGGAAGGAAAGGCCACGCTTTTCCCGCTCGGCCTTCAGCCAGCGGAGCTTATCCAGCGCAGAAGGCATAAATTTCTGGCCGCCAAAACCGGGCTCTACACTCATCACCAGGACCAGATCCAGCTGATCCAGCCAGGGAGCCAGTACTTCGGCCGGCGTACCGGGCTTGATGGTCAGACCGGTCTTGCAGCCTGCCGCACGGATCGCAGCCAAAGTCTCGGCCACATCGTCTTCGCTTTCCAGATGGAAATTGATCAGCGTTGCGCCGGCATCCGCAAAAGCCTTTACGTAGGCAAGCGGATGAGAAATCATCAAATGCGCGTCATAAAACGCATCGGGCAGATTTTTGTGCAGGCTTTTCAAAACCGGCACGCCAAAACTGATATTCGGCACAAAATGGCCGTCCATAACATCATAATGCAGCATCGCTGCGCCGGCATCCAGTACCATACGGCAATCAGCGGCCAGGTGACCAAAATCTGCAGACAAAATCGAAGGGCTAACCATCGACATATTGAAACACTTCCTTTAATTCAGAATAGCATGTACCCGACAGGCGCGGAAAATGCGCACAAAATCCATAATACATCATTGTATATTGTACCGTATCAGGCGGCAAAAATCAAACGATGAAACGGTATCTCCACAAATCTTTTACACCTGCACAGGGTATTTTTTCACCTTTTGCTTTCGGTCGCAGTATTTTTTGTACATTCGATACCAAACGCCCTGTTTCGCCCATTGTCTCTAAAACGCAGTTAAGCCCCGAACTTCTTTTCTGTTCGGGGCTTAACACTTTTTACATTTTCCGCATTACGGGTGCTTTTTTTCGTTTTTCTGGGTTTTGCTTTCCTCGGTCTGGTCTGCCAGCTTCAAAAGCTCGCGCTTGTTGGGCAGTTCCGCAGGCAGTGTAAAGGCAAACCGGCACCATTCGCCCTGCTTGCTTTCCACCCAGATGCGTCCGCCGGACAGATTCACCAGCACCTTGCAGATATGCAGTCCCAGGCCGCTGCCTCTTGCGTGTAATCCACGGGATTGATCTTCTTTGTAGAAGCGTTCAAAGACAAAGGGCAGTGCTTCTGCGCTGATGCCCTGGCCACTGTTCCAGACGGAGATTTCCACCTCCGGACCAAGCCGCTGTGCCGACAACCGAATCGTACCGTTTTCCGGCGTAAACTTGATGGCATTATCCAGCAGGTTATAGGCCACCTGATGAATCAGGTCCGGATCTGCATAAACCAGCGTCTGGCCCAGTTCTTCCAAACCTTCCAGATTGATTTTTCCGTTGGTAATGCGCTGCTCAGCGCTGATTGCTGCGCCTGCCAGCGTTTCCCATACATTATACAGCCGTGCGCGTACCTGATATTCGCCGGATTCCAGCTTTGTAATATCCAGCATATTCTGCACCAGACGTGCCAGGCGACCGACTTCCTGCGATACGATGTTCAGGTAGTGATTCTGCAGCTCCGGCGGAATGGTTCCGTCCAGCATGCCGTCGATAAATCCCTTGATGGTCGTCATGGGGGTGCGCAGTTCGTGGGCAATATTGCCGGTGAACTGTGCGCGGGAGCGGTCCATGGCTTCCAGGTTCGCAGCCATCGTATTGAAATCGGCTGCCAGCTGGCCTACTTCGTCTTCGCTGTTGACATTTTCCACGCGGACCGTCATATCGCCGCCGCCGAACTTGCGTGCCACCTGGCTGATTTCATGCAGCGGTGCCGTGAGCCGGTTGCTTAGATAGATGGTCAGAATCATCGCGCACAGCAGCATCAAACTTGCCGACAGCAGGAAGTTGGAGAACATCTGCCCCAGAAAATCGTTGAACGCTTCCACTGGCGTATATACGAACAAAAAGCCGTCCTCGGCCAGTGTTCCGGTCACATAGCTGCGATAGGGCAAAAAGCCGCCCAGATCTGTCAGGCCGTGGTAGCGATTCGTTTCTGTATCAATCTTTTTTTCGATCTTTTCCAGACAGTTTTCCGACAGCCGTCCTTCCACATCCACCGCCGGGTCCAGTTCTAACAGAATTTGACCGGATCGGTCGGTAACCAGCAGATTCATGCCGGAGCTTTCCCAAATCAGCTCCAGCGTCTTGCGTGCCGCCAAATCCCCATCGTCCTGTTGGACTTGATCCCGGTCCGCATAGGCCTGCTTTACAACACGAACGGCCAAATCCACCATTTGGTCGCCGGTGTCATAATGCTCCTCGGCGAAATACTTGGCAAACAGCGCCATCTGAGAAAGTCCCATCACCAGCGTGCCTACCACCAGAAGCGTGGACACCATGGAAAAGAAGGAAACCGAAATACTCTTTCGCATAGTTTACTGACGCACCTCGAATTTATAACCTACGCCCCAAACCGTCTTCAGCTCCCATTTATCAGAAGCACCGGCCAGCTTTTCGCGCAGGCGCTTTACATGTACGTCGATGGTACGGGAATCGCCGTAATATTCAAAGCCCCATACCTCGTCCAGCAGCTGGTCACGGGTGTATACACGGTTGGGGTGGCCTGCCAGGCAGTTCAGCAGCTCCAGCTCCTTGGGCGGCGCTTCGACCACTTTGCCGTTGACGCGCAGCTCGTAGCTGTTCATATCCAGGCGCAGGTTCTCAAATTCCAGCACGCCTTCCTGCTTTTCTTCTTCCTTGCCTGCACAGCCGCAGCGGCGCAGCACCGCCTTGATGCGTGCCACGACCTCCTTTGCGTCAAAAGGCTTGACCACATAATCGTCCGCGCCCAGCTCCAGGCCCAGCACCTTATCAAAGGTATCGCCCTTTGCCGTCAGCATAATCACAGGAGTGTTGCCCTGCTGGCGAATACGGCGGCAGGTTTCCCAGCCATCCATACGCGGCATCATAACATCCAAAAGCACCATATTGGGCTTTTCTTTTTCAAACAACTCCAAAGCCTGTGCGCCGTCGTTTGCCACAACCACGGTGTAGCCTTCCTTGACCAGATACAGCCGCAGCACTTCGCAGATGTTCTGGTCGTCATCTACTACCAGAATTTTTTCGTTTGTCATCTCATTCACTCCTTTTATGCACACCCCAAGCGGGTATCGGTTACAATACTGTTTTCATTATATAAGATACTTGTGGATAAATAAAGAACAATCTATGCACTTTCCGCGCACTTTCCCGGCAAAAAGCCGCGCAGGCGCGTTGCGCCGCACCGCACTTTCTGCTAAAATAGTAAGGATTACAGTACATAACCGGGCTTTGGCCCGGCCGGATACAAAAGGAGACGCAGCATTATGAAATTAGGTATCGTCGGTCTGCCCAACGTAGGCAAGTCCACGCTGTTCAACGCCATCACTTCCACCAAGAACGCAGAAGCCGCCAACTACCCCTTCTGCACCATCGAGCCTAACAGTGGCATCGTCGCTGTGCCGGACGCACGTCTGGACAAGCTGGCTGAGCTGTGGGAGACCAACAAAAAGACGCCCGCTATCGTGGAGTTCGTTGACATTGCCGGCCTGGTCAAGGGCGCAGCCAACGGTGCAGGTCTGGGCAACAAGTTCCTGGGCAATATCCGTGAGTGCGACGCCATCGTCCATGTGGTGCGCTGCTTTGACGACGACAACATCGTCCACGTGATTGAGGACGTCAACAAGCCCGTTGGCGTGGACCCCATCGCCGACATTGATGCCATCGACTATGAGCTGATTCTGAGCGACCTGGAAGTTGTCACCAACCGTGCCGGCCGTCAGGAAAAGGCTGCCAAGACCGGCAACAAGGCTGCTGCCGCCGAAGCTGTCTGGCTGCGCGAGCTGGCTGCTCATCTGGAAGCCGGCAACCCTGCCCGCAGCTTCGACTTTGACGAAGGCGACAAGGACCAGGCACTGGCTGTGCGTGAAATGGGCCTGCTGAGCGCAAAGCCCGTTCTGTATGCCTGCAACGTGGGCGAAGATGACCTGATGGAAGGCATCGAGAACAACAAGTACGTTCCTCTGGTCGCTGAGCGTGCCGCCAAGGAAGGTGCAAAGGTCATCCCCATCTGCGCCAAGACCGAAGAGGACATTGCCGATTACTCTCCCGAAGAAAAGAAGGAATTCCTGGCTGAAATGGGCGTTACTTCCAGCGGTCTGGACAACCTGATCACTGCCAGCTACGATCTGCTGGGCCTGATTTCCTTCCTGACCGACGGCAAAAAGGAATGCCGTGCATGGACCATTCGCCGTGGCACCAAGGCACCCCAGGCTGCCGGCAAGATCCACTCTGACTTTGAGCGTGGCTTTATCCGCGCACAGGTCATCGGCTACAATGCACTGGAAGAAAACGGCTTCGATTACGCTGCTGTAAAGAGCAAAGGCCTGCAGCGCACCGAAGGTAAAGAGTATGTGGTACAGGACGGCGATATTATCGAGTTCCTGTTCAACGTTTAATTGAAAAAACAGGAGAAGTTTCCATGGTATACGGAATTATGGGCGCAATGCCCGACGAAGTAGATCAGCTGTGTGCAAAGCTGACGGATGTTTCCTGCGAGAACTACGGTGGTGTAGAATATCATCTGGGCTACCTGGGCGATAAGCAGGTCGTAGTTTGCTGCGCTGGTATGGGCAAGGCAAATGCTGCTGCCACCACGCAGGTGCTCATCACCAAGTACGGTGCAGACAGCATCATTTTCTCCGGCATTGCCGGCAACATGACCTCTAAAATCGGCATTGGCGATGTGGTCATTGGCAAGACCGTTTTGTATCATGACGCACAGCTGGACATGATCTGCCAGAATCCTCCCTTCCTCACTGAGTACACCGGTGACCCCACCCTGATTGCCGCAGCACAGGCTGCCTGCGAAGCACAGGGCGTGAAGGCTCTGGTTGGCAAGATTGCTACCGGCGATCTGTTTGTTGGTGATACTGCTACCAAAAACGCAATCGCAGCCAAGTGCGATCCCGACTGCGTGGAGATGGAAGGCGCGGCCGTCAGCCAGATTGCTGCTAAGAACGAGATTCCCTGTGTCATCCTGCGCGCCATGAGCGACAACGCAGACGAGGACGGCCACGAAGTTCTGGTGGTGAAGAAGTTCAGCATCGGCGAGTATGTGGAAACCGCTACCCGTATTGTGGCAGACATGCTCACTCGCCTGTAAGCTTCGCCAAAAACAAATTACACAAGCAAAAAGCCGCCGGGTGCTGATGCATCCGGCGGCTTTTCTATTTTATTTAAGGCAGCTGGCGATGATTTACAGGTATTGCTCCAGGCGCTGGCAGTTGTCCTCCTGGAAAGCTTCCAGCTCACGCAGCATCTTTTTTGCACCCGGCGTTGCACCGGGAAAATCCGACTCGCACTTGTGGCAGTCCAAAACGCCCTGATAGTTTCCTTCTGACAGCATTTCGGCCAGGTTGCGGGTAGATTTATCCTTCATGGTTTTCATCTTGATGCCCAGCTGGGTGTTTACCTTTGCAAAGGCGGACTGGCCTTTCGGCGTTACGCCTGCTGTGGTCAGGCAAAGCTCCGCCTGGCTTGCCATTTCATGGTACACGTTCCGCTGACGCTGCAATTCTGCCTTGAACAAGCCTTCCTCTGCCATGGGGATCAGCTGGTCCAGTGCCTTTTCGCCCATTTCGGTGTTTTCGTAAATTGCTTCCAGCATTCCGTTATTGTCGCCGTTCTGCTGGGTCTGTGCGCGTTCCTGTGACATAAAAACGCCCCCTTTCGACACCAGTGTGCGCCGATTGGGGGCAGTTTATGCATTTATCTGTGCTTCTTTTTCTTTTTGTTTTTGCCGTGTTTTTCTGCCTGCGGCTGAACCTGCTTTTCTTCTGTTGCAACTTTGGTTTGCGGCACTTCTATGGGGGCCGTAGTGCGTCCATACACCCAGCAGCGGCTGCGAATGGTATCAGCCAGCGCATCGGTGGCTGCGCCGTCCAGCATACGCCAGCTCCAGTTGCCGCCCGTGCTTCCCGGACAGTTCAGCCGTGCTTCGCCGCCCAGGCCCAGCCAGTCGAACATGGGCACGATTGCCGTATCCGATACGCTGGAAAGCACCGCATCCAGCAACGCAGGTACGGCGTCTTCGTCCGATTTCAGATTCAGATAGCGGCGAGCAAAATCCTTTTCCTGTTCGGTCGCCACATTTTCCCACCAGTCGGTCAGGGTCGTGTTATCGTGGGTGCCGGGGTAAACCACGGTATTGCGTGTATAGTTATAGGGCAAAAATTCATAGCCGCCGCCAAAGCCAAACTGCAAAACCTTCATGCCCGGATAGCCGCTTTCCTGCAGCAGCTCGCGCACGCTGTCAAACAGCTCGCCCAAATCTTCTGCCACAATGGGCAGCGCATGGCCGATGGCCGCTTCCATTGCACGGAACAGCTCCATGCCGGGGCCTTTTTCCCATTTGCCGTTGATGGCGGTTTCGCTGCCTGCCGGAATCGCCCAGTAGGTATCAAATCCACGGAAATGGTCGATGCGCACGGTATCGTACAATTCCAGGCAGCGGCGCATCCGCTGCACCCACCAGGCAAAGCCGGTCTGCCGATGATACTCCCAGTCATACACCGGATTGCCCCACAGCTGGCCTGTTGCGGAGAAGAAATCCGGCGGGCAGCCTGCTACACGAGCAAAGCTGCCGTCTGCATTGCGCTCAAACAGCTTGCCGCCGGTCCATGCGTCGGCAGAATCCGCAGCGGCATAAATGGGCATATCACCCAGAATCCGCACACCCTTTTGGTTGGCATACTGCTTCAGTGCGGACCACTGCTGATCGAACTCATACTGCAAAAAGGTCCAGAAGCCCACTTCGTCTGCGTTTTCCTTTGCAAATTCGTTCAGAGCTTCGGGCTGGCGGTCGCGCAGTTCTTCCGGCCACTGTTGCCAGCTCTGCATATTGAATGCCTTTTTGCCTGCCATGTACAGGGCATAATCCGGCAGCCAGCATTCATTTTTCAGGGTAAAGGCGTACCAGTCGTCCGGCAGGTACTGCTCCATACCATGTACGCCGCGGCATTTTTCCAGAAACGTTTTGTACGCCTTGCGCAACACCACAAAACGGCTGTTGTACACCTTGCCGTAATCCACACGGGCTGCATCCTCGCCCCAATCCCATTTGGTAATGTCGGTGGATTCCAAAAGGCCTTGGTCTACCAGCGTTTCCAAGTCAATAAAGTACGGATTTCCCGCAAAGGCCGAGCAGCTCTGGTATGGGCTGTCGCCATAGCCTGTGGGGCTTAACGGCAAAATCTGCCACAGCTGCTGGCCCGCACGGCTCAGAAAATCCACAAACGCGTATGCCTGCTTGCCAAAGCAGCCGATCCCACCGGGACCCGGCAGACTGGAAACCGGCATCAAAATACCACATTGCCGCATAACTCGTTTCCTCTCTTTACTGTAAAATGCCATCCCACGGCACTTTTTTCTTAAGTTCCATTATACACATTTTACTGACGGTTTTCTACTCACTTGGAACGTGCTATAATAATTGTATTGCAATGGTGCTGTTTTGCGCCGTATCCGGCGTAATTTCTCCCGAAACGCTGCCAAATACCGCAAAAGGCTATCCGATTACCGGTGCTTCGTGGTATTATGGAGAAAGACTAAAATCCAAGGAGTTGTTTCATGCAGCCGACACAAAAATTATATGAGCAGGATCCCTTCCTGCAAGAAATGGATACTACGCTTGTCACGGTCGATGCAGACAAAAGCCGCCTGGCGCTGGCCGCCACGGTATTTTATCCGGAAGGCGGCGGCCAGCCTGCGGACTGGGGCACGCTGACCTTTGCCGGCCAGGCCGTTGCTGTAACCGATGTGCAAATTCAGGACGGCGTTGTCTGGCACACGGTAGAGCACATCCCTGCTGATGCTTCGGCAGGCTGTGCCGTGCACGGAAAAATCGACTGGGAGCGGCGCTTTGACCATATGCAGCAGCACACCGGCGAGCATATCCTGTCCGGCACGCTGCATCGGCTGTTCGGTGCGGAAAACGTGGGCTTTCATCTGGGTGCGCAGGTAGTGCGCATGGATACCAGCATCCACCTGACCGAGGACCAGCTGCGCCAGGCCGAAACCGAAGCCAACGCCTGCATCTGGGCAGATGCACCGGTTCAGGTATTGTATCCCACGCCGGAAGAACTGACCCAGATTGCCTACCGCAGCAAAAAGGAGCTGACGGGGCAGGTCCGCATTGTGGATATTCCGGGCGGCGATGTATGCGCCTGCTGCGGCACGCATGTACGCACCGCCGGGCAGGTTGGCCTGATTAAAATCATCGCCTCTGAGCATTACAAAATCGGTGAACGGCTGACCGTTCTTTGCGGCAAGCGCGCCCTTTTGGAAATGCAGCAGATGCGCAGCCGCCAGCAGAAAATCGGCGCACTGCTCAGCGCGCAAAGCGACCAGACCGCCGTGGCCGCGCAGCGGCTGTTTGATGATTACACCGCGTTGAAATTTGCCCATTTTGGCATGGCAAGCCAGTTGTTTGAAGCACTGGCCCAGCAGGCCGAACCCGGCAAACCTGCCATTCATATTGTTCCCGGCTTGACCCCGGACGAGCTGCATCGCCTGACCGAAGCGCTGTGCAAGCGCACCGACAGTCTGTGCGCTGCGCTAACAGAAACCGAAAAGGGCACTGGCTACTGCATCGGTCAGCAGGGCGGCGATGTACGTCCGCTGGTAAAAGCGCTGAATGCGGCCTTTGCCGGGCGCGGCGGCGGCAAGCCGATTCTGTGCCAGGGCAGCTGCACCGGCGCAAGCCCAGAAACGCTGGCCCAGTGGCTGGCCGAGCAAGCCTAAACGAACAAAAACATCCGACCATACATTGTAATACAATACAGAGGAGATTCCCAATTATGAGAATGCGTTTCAAACCCTATGCCCGTCCCGAGCTGCTGGCCTGCGATTTCCACGCACATGACCCGTTCCACAGCGCAGGTCACTGGAAAGAGCGTTTTGCACGCCCTGAACAGCCCCTGATGCTGGAGCTGGGCTGCGGCAAGGGCGGCTTTTTGAGCCAGCTGGCCAGCGCACACCCGGAAAACAACTACATGGGCTTTGATATTACCGATAAGGTGCTGATTCTGGCCAAGCGCAAAATCGAAGCTGCTTATGCGGAAAAGAACCTGACCCCGGATAACGTGTGCATCCTGTCTGCGGACATCGAGCGCATTTTGAAGGTAATGAACGAGCAGGACACCGTTTCCCGCATTTACATCAACTTCTGCAATCCCTGGAGCAAGAATGCAGGCAGCAACAAGCACCGCCTGACCCATCCCCGCCAGCTGATTCAGTACCGCACCTTCCTGGAAGACGGCGCTGAAATCTACTTCAAGACCGACGACGACGATTTGTTCCGCGACAGCCTGAACTACTTCCCTGCTGCCGGCTTTGAAATCGAGTGGAAGACCTTCGACCTGCACGAAAACGAGCCGGAATGGAACATCCGCACCGAACACGAAGGTATGTTCACCGAGCAGGGCATCAAAATCAAGGCACTGATTGCCCGCAAGCTGCCCGGCGACGAAAGCGTTACCTGGGTCGAGCCGAAGGCTCTGGCCAAGGAGCTGGAAGCCGACGAAGCGGAGGCAGACGATGCCCAGGTGTGATTTGTGTCTGAACAACCAGACCGATGAATACGGCGAAAGCTATTGCAATTTTGCAGACAGCTTAGACGAGGACGAATACGTTCGCCTGATGGCGCACCCCAACGATAGCTGCCCTTTCTTTGAAGGCGGCGACGAATACAAAATCGTCCGCAAGCAGAACTGATTCTGTTTTTCATGCAATCCAAAAGCCGAGCAGTATCCCACAGGGTGCTGCTCGGCTTTTTTGCAATTTTAGTACCATCTTAATGGTTTTTGATATATCATTGCAGCAAGTACAAACGTTCTTATTTTCTGCCGCTCACAGGAGGTTTCTTATGGCATGGATTGGCTTTTTGGTCTGGGCTGCGGTCGGCCTGTTTTTCATCGTTCTGGGGCTGTATCTGATTTACGGAACGCGGAAAACCATCTTTGGCTTCTGGGCCAATGCGGAAACTTTTCCCGTGGAAGATGTAAAAGGCTATAATCGAGCACTGGGCAAACTCTGGTGCAGCTACGGCGTGATTTTTATTTTGCTGGGGCTTCCGCTTTTAGCTGGGCAGAATTCGGCTTATGCGCTGATTTCCATTCTTGGCACGGTTTTTGCCACGCTTGGCCTGATGCTGGTTTACGTTTTGGGCATTGAACCAAAATACAAAAAGAAATCGCGGTGACTCGCTTCGAGTTTTCCACGAAAAATACCGGCGCAGTGGAAAACTGCGTCGGTATTTTTCTTTATTTTTGCCCAAGCGGCCCTTTTGTTACCTGGCGGCCAGAACCATCGTCATTGGTTACGCTGTTCGCGCCATCTGCCGCAATGGAAAGCGACGCCAAACCGATTTCATTGTTCAAAACATATGCGCCTGCTATGGCGTGTTTGCCGTACTTGCCGCGAATCTGGTCCAGGCTTTTTTCCAGAGCTTCTCGCTTGGGGCTGGGCTTTGGGGTCTCGTCTGCAAAAAAACTCTGCTGCACCGCCAGCGGTGTATCCGTCAAACCCAGTGCCGTTACGCCTAAAAGCCGCACCGGGCGCGACATATCCCAGTTTTTCCGCAAAAGCTCCCAGGCTGCAATCTCGATTTCTTTTGCCAGATGGGTCGAGGCCGGCAGTTGTTTTTGCCGCTGGATGCTTTTCAGCTGGCTGTCCTTGATGGTGATTTGCACAGTGCCGGCATATAATTTATGGCGGCGCAGCCGCCCTGCAACTTCGTCCGACAAGGCCGCAATCCCTGCACGCAAATCTGCCGGACCTTTCAAATCTCTTTTATAGGTAGTGCTGTTGCCCACGCTCTTAATGGGCTCACTTTCGCCCCAAAGATGCACCGGAGACAAATCCTCGCCGCGTGCATTGCGCGATAAATCCGCACCGGCTTTACCCAGCATCTGCACCAGATACAGCGGATCTGCCGCCGCAATATCGCCGATGGTGCGCAGCTGCATGGATGCCAGCTTTTCCGCCAGCCGCCTGCCCACAAACAGCATGGCACCTGCCGGCATAGGCCACACGATGTCCTTGTAATTTTCCGGGCTGATTAAGGTGGTAGCATCGGGCTTTTTGTAGTCCGAGCCCATCTTGGCAAATACTTTATTAAAGCTGACACCCACCGAAATGGTCAAGCCTGTTTCTGCGCGGATACGGTTGCGAATCCGGTCGCCCAGTGCTTTGGGGCTTTCGGCGTACAAATGCCAGGTATTGGTTACATCCAGCCAGCTTTCATCCACTGAAAACGGCTCCACACGCGCAGTATACTGCTGATATATTTCATTAATGACGGTATAATAATGCTGATACTTTTCCCGATGGGACGGCAAAAGCACCAGATCCGGACATTTCTGTTTGGCCTGCCAGATCACCTCGGCGGTCTGGATGCCGTACTTTTTCGCCGGTTCGTTTTTGGCCAGAATGATGCCGTGGCGTCCGTCCGGATCGCCGCACACCGCCACCGGCAGATGCTTCAATTCCGGATGGTCCAAAAGTTCCACGCTTGCAAAAAAGCTGTTGCAGTCACAGTGTAAAATCCAGCGTTGCTTTTCCCGTTTTGCTTGCATTGTGCACCATCCTTTCCGACATTTTTGCGCAAACATCCCATTTTGCCCCATGCAGAGCACTGTGCTGTCTGGTATACTAATTTTATCAAAATTGATCTTACTTTGTCGAGTGCAAACAATAGGGAGGCTTTTTATGTTTGACACATATCATCTATACCAGCTTCTCTGGTATTTTGTGGTTTACGCCTTTTTAGGCTGGTGTATGGAAGTGGTTTTTTGCTCTGTCACCGAAGGCCATGTGGTCAACCGCGGCTTTTTGAACGGTCCTGTCTGCCCGATTTACGGCTTTGGTATGCTGGGCATTTTACTTTTGCTGCGCCCGCTGCTGGCCGTCAATGATTGGCCCCACAATGTAACGCTGTATGTATGCGGTATGGTGCTGGCCAGCACAGTAGAATATCTGGTCGGCTGGGGTATGCTCAAACTGTTTCACGCACGCTGGTGGGATTACCGCGATCGAAAGTTGAACCTGAATGGTTTCATCTGCCTGAGCATCAGCCTGTGCTGGGGCGCAGGCACCCTGGTTGCCTGCCGTGTACTGCATCCGCTGGTGCATACGCTGACCATTTCCCTGCTGCCCAAGCGCATCGGCATCTGGGTGCTGGGCGCTCTGCTGATTTTATTCGCAATCGACACCATCGTGTCGGTGCGCACCGCCATCCATCTGGACCGCGATCTGGCCGAACTGGACCGCATTGCCCGCCGCATGGAGGCGCTGAGCGAAAAGATGAGCACCAATATCGGCTCCCGTGCACTGGAAACGGACCAGCGCATGGACCACGCCCGTTTGCAGGCAAAGCTGGCTGGCTACGAGCTGCGCGAAGCGGCGGACCAGCTGGAGGATGCTGCCGCTGACCGCCGTGCCGCCTTGGAGCAGCGCGCACAGGAACTGCGCAGTCATCTGATGCAAAAACATTCCGGTGCACGCCGCCTGCTGCGTGCCTTCCCCCATTTGGACGCAGACGAGCGCCACGATGTATTCCAGCAGCTGCGCAACGATTTGAGCGCATTGCGCCGCCGCTGATTTTGCAAAAGTTTTCCGTCTGAAACGATAAAAAGAGAGCGATGCCGGACCTTTCCACAAGGTCTGCGCACCGCTCTTTTTGATTACAGAATCATTTCGTAACAGAAAAACTCCATGCCGTACTCCCGGATTTTTCCCGCCATACGGAAACCCATGGATTCATACAAATGGTTGGCAATCGGGTTGGTCGTCACCGCGTGGAAGCGTGCGCTGTCAAAGCCCATCTGTTTTGCGGTTTCCAGCGTTTTCGCCATAATGCGGCGGCCCAGACCCTGGCCCTGAAAATCCGGCGAAACGCAGAAACGTCCTAATGCACAAGGATTCTGCATGGACTGGTCCCAACCGTCAATATCGTCTGACTCCTCACCATCCAGAAAATCCGCCCAGGAGCGAATCTGCATGATCGAAGCGATT
>JAHHRK010000032.1 GCA_020025795.1 Faecalibacterium sp.
CCTCCGTGCTAAAGGTGGCCGAAGACTGCCACCTCCACGATAGCAAAAGAAAGGATGAATCAATATGATGGAGAAGGTTTTTATGGCAGCGCTGGCCGCTGCCATTATCGTTGTGATCGTCGCATGGGTGGCGCTGGCGTGTGTTGCACCGTTCGCGCTGCTGCGCTTGTGCAGCGTAATCTTACTGGCATGAGAAAAGGAGGCCAATCCTATAATCAGAAAACGTGGAAAAATGTGGAGAAAACACAACGGAAGGAAAATGCAATGACAAATGAAGAAGCAAAAGATGCTTTGCAACTAAAGAAAATTGAATTCAGCGGAGAAACAAGGCGCGTTGTTGAATTTTTAGAAGCATTGTGCAAAGCGGAAGAAGCTCTGGATTATAGAATAGCTAAAACAGTGGAAGCAGAAAAGTTGGAGAAGGATCTTGCAATGCCAGGCACTCATATCATCTTTAGAAAAGGAACAAACTGTCTGGTTCGGTGCCCTAGATGTGGTCATTATATGAAAATGCAGGATTCGTTTTGCGCCAAGTGCGGACAAGCAATTGAAGTAAAAGAATCGTAACGAGGGATAAAAATGAAAAGATTGATTTGCATATTGGTCGCCCTGGCCCTGGCGCTGTGCGTGACGGGCTGTTCTGAAGCGAGCAAGGTGAACCAAAATCTGAACAAGCAGGCGGACTACTTCGAATGTGAGCGCAAAATAACGGTATACAATGCACTTACAGACAAAGTAATACTGGAAGTCGAGGGCTTCATGAGCATCAGCAACAACAGCTCGAACGAACTTGTTGTGACATGTAAGACCGGTCCTGATGAGTACAAGAAAAACTATGTGTATCTGAATAGCTTTACGCTGTATGCCATTGAAGATATTACCGGAACACATACAGATCCGTATCACTATTCGATGTACATCCATGTGGAACCTCCGATCAAAATAGAAGGAGTCAAGCCGTAACATTTACAGAAAAAGGGGAGAAAATTACATGGAATATGCAGAAAAGCTTGTCTGGCTGCGACGCTATAGGGAAAGTCAGAAGGTGGAACGTGAGCTTGTCCAGGAGCTGGAACAGCTGCGCAGTCAGGCGGAGAGAATCACACCTGTTTTATCAGCTACGCCCGGTGGTGGCGGAAATGGGCAGCAGCTGCCCGCCATTGTTGAACGCATCGAGGACATCCGCAGTCAGATGACGGAACGCATCGAACAGGGACTTACAGCGCGCACAGAGATTGCAGAAGCAATCGATCAGCTGACCGATGTACAGGAGCTTGAAATCTTACGCCGCCGATATTTACTGGGACAACAATGGGAACAGATTGCGCAAGAAGTACATTTGAATCGGCGTTGGACTACAAAGCTACATAAGAGAGCTGTGGAAAAGTTGAAAATCGAAGCTGAACGGTGAAAGAAGCCCCTAAAAGCCCTAGAAAGCCCCTATGCAAGTATGATATTCTGTAAATGCGAGATCCGGAAGAGAAAGACACTCTGACGGACGCTCATGGTTTGACACCTCCTTTTTCACGGCCGCCACGGCAGACGGCGGGACGGGCAGTCTGCCAGCATTCGAAGAGAGCCGGAGAGAGATCTCCGGCTTTTGTTATACGTTTCAGCCTGTGCCCTTCGGGGCATGGGCTTTTTTGTTGCCCGGCGGGAGGTCCGGACATTGACAGGAGGTGATTGCCACGGCAAAGAACAAGCTTAATCCAAAGCACAAGGCGTTTGCCGAGGCATATCTCTCCAACGGTGCGAATGCTTATCAGGCGGCGCTGGATGCGGGCTATGCGGAAAGCACAGCAAAAAGCCATAGCTACGAGTTGCTGCGTGACAAGCGCGTTCAGGATTACATCTCCAGCCGGCGCAAGGAACTGGCTGAACAGGCTGTGACACCGGAGCGTGTGCTTCTGGAGCTAGCAGACATCGGCTTCGGACAGCGGGAGTTCCCGGCCTACGATATGTCGGGAGAGCGTTCGGATCGTCTGCCCAGTATGAGTGCCCGGCTGAAAGCGCTGGAGATGATGGGGCGCAATCTGGGAATGTTTACAGATAAGCTGAATGTGGATGCTGTAGACACTGGCCAGCTGGAGAGTATCCTTGCACAGCTGAAGGAAAAGAAAAATGGCTGATTTGATTCTGAGCGAAAAATACAAGGCGTTCTTGCGTTGCGAGGCACCGGTGGAGTTTTGCGAAGGAACTACGGCGGCAGGAAAAACCACGGTGGGCCTATTCAAGTTCATGCTGAAGGTGGCGGAAAGCCCGAAGAAGCTGCATGTTCTGGCAGGACTGGACCAGGGCACCATCGAAAAGAACATCATCACCAAGGAACTGGGCATTCTGGACGATTTCGGCGATCTGGTGCAGTACTGGCCCGGCGGGCAGGCACAGGACCGGATGGCGCACCTGGTGTTTCATACACCCAACGGAATCAAGAAGATCTATGTTTTGGGCTATGCGGACAAAGCCCGCTGGAAGAAAGCCCTGGGCGGTCAGTATGGCTGCTTGTACATTGATGAGCTGAACATTGCAGACATCGACTTTGTGCGAGAATCCGCCATGCGCTGCGATTATCTGCTGGGCACGCTGAACCCTGATGATCCGTTGCTGCCTGTGTATGAAGAGTTCATCAACCACAGCAGGCCATTGCCGGAATGGGAATATGAGACCCCGGCGGAAATATTGAAGGAACTGAACCAGGAACCCAAGCAAGGATGGGTTCACTGGTTCTTTTCGTTTGAGCACAATGCCGGGCTGACACCGGAGAAAATCCAGCAAATCATCAGCATGGTGCCGCCTGGTACTAAGCTGTACAAGAACAAGATTCTGGGTTTGCGCGGTCGTGCCACGGGTCTGGTGTTCCATTTGACGAATGCCCATCTGATAGGTGCGGCGGCACTGCGGGAATGGCTGACGCCGGAACACAAACCGAAGCCTTTCCACTGGGTGCAGCTGTCCTGCGGTGTGGATACTTCTTACAGCCAGAAGACGGAGGATACCTTTGCTTTTGCATTTACGGGAATCCTGAATAATCGCTGCAAGGTAACGCTGGCGGTGGAGATCCATTCCAACAAAGAGCGTGCGGCAAAACATCTGCCGCCGATTGCGCCAAGCGATATTCCAGCATTGCTGGTGGACTTCCTGGAGCGTCAGCGGAAAGCCTGGGGATTTGCCCGTGTGGTGTATATCGACAGTGCCGACCAGGCGACTATTACCGAGTGCCAGAAGTACAAGCGCCAGCACGGCTGCATTTATGAGTTTGAACCAGCATGGAAGAAGATGCCAATCATTGACCGCATCCATCTGGAAACCGGCTGGCTGCATAACGGCCAGCATTTGATTGTTCAGGAGAGCTGCAGTCCGCTGATCCAGGAATACAACGCATACAGCTGGAAAGAGGACACGGACAACGAGCCGGAAGACAGAAACGATCATACGGTTAACGCGGAGCAGTACAGCTGGCTGCCATACAAAGAGAAAATCGGAGAAATACAAAAATGAGATTTATGGAAAGGGTGAAAAACATGGTGCGAAGCTGGCTTGAAATTCAGCCGGCGCCCGGCCGGGGAATCACGATCCAGGAGCCGGTCAGCCACGAAACAAGCGTCATGCGCAATAAAATCTGGTACCGTGGCGACGCCAGCGAAATCGACCAGCTGTTCAAGGCACTGGGAGAGGACGCGGTGGGGCGCGCTCGTTTTTGGGCTGCGGCGCCCAATAATGAAAGTATCCGAAAGGCGCACAGCGGTCTGCCGGGAATTATGGCGGACACGCTGGCAAGTGTAGTGAAGGCGGATCTGGATGACCTGGACTTCGGCGATGATGCGGAAAACGCACAGACAGTCCGTCGATGGGAAGAAATTGCCGAAGAAAATGATTTCCCTGATTTGGTGGGACAGGCTGTGGTAGATACGCTGGTCACTGGAGACGGTGCTTTCAAGGTCAGTCTGGACCCGGAAATCAGCGATAGCCCGATTTTGGAATTCTGGCCGGCAGATCGGGTTCGCTATCAGTGCCGACACGGACGCATTTGCGAGATTTGTTTTCTGACGCCTATGGGAGACAGGCGAACTCTGGAAGAAATCTATCGTCCCGGCGAAGTGTCGTATCGGCTGATGGACGGGGAAAAAGAAATTTCGTTGTCTGCCGAACCTGCGTGCGCCAATCTTTCCCCGGTAAAGTTTGATGATAATATCATGCTGGCGGTACCATTGCGGTTCTGGAAGTCCGGCAAATGGGCGGGCCGTGGCCGCAGCATCTACGATAACAAGACAGATGCCTTTGATGCCCATGACGAAATTATCAGCCAGTGGATGGATGCGGTGCGAGCAGGCCGCGTACAAAAATACATCCCTGAAAGTCTGATTCCCAGAGATGCGGAGACCGGTGCACTGAGGATGCCCAGCGCCTTCGGCTCAAATTTTATTTCCATTGCCGGCAGCGCAAAGGAAAATGCTACGGATAAAATCGAAACGATACAGCCGGATATCAAATATGAAGCCTTTGTGGCCAGCTATACGGCTACCTTGGATATGTGCCTGCAGGGAATTATGAGCCCGGCCACATTGGGCATTGATGTGGGCAAAATGGCCAGTGCAGACGCCCAGCGTGAGAAAAAGGACATCACCGGCATGACCCGCAATGCAATCACAAACGCGCTGGAAAAGGCGCTGCCCAAGCTGGCGCGTGTGGCATTATCCGCACAGGATATTCTGGAAAACCGTCAACCCGGCCGGTATGAGCCGACTGTTTCCTTTGGAGAATACGGCGCCCCGGACTTTGACAGCCGGGTCAAAACGATTTCAGGAGCTGCAACCAGCGGAATCATGAGCGTAGAAGCACAGGTGGAAGAGCTGTGGGGCGGCAGCAAAGACGATGAATGGAAGGCAGAAGAGGTGCAGCGCATCTGTTGGGAGCGCGGCATTGAACCGATGGAGGAGCCCAGCGTTGGCGGTGAGCCTGTATGACGGCCCGTGAAATTGCGGATCTGTTCTTTCAGCTGGAACTGACGTTGATTGCATCCCTGAAACGCAATCTTGCTCGGCATAAAGCATGGGAAAAAGAAGAGGGCTTCGACTGGGAGGCTTGGCAGTCCGCCAAGCTGCGGGACATCCGCCGTTTTCAAAAGGAAAACCGAAAAGAAGTAGAGAAACTTGCTTCTGTCATAGATCAGGAAACGCGACAGCTCATCGAGGAGCAATATCAGGAAGGCGGCGCAGAAGGCTTTTTCAGCATGAACGACCGCCGGGTGAATGCTTTACTGGATGAGATGCAAACCGCTCAGCAGCAGGTGGAAAAGGCGGCTCTGCGGTATATGGATGATGTGTACCGCAAGACAATCCGTACAGCAGCGTTAGGTATGGCCACTGGATCTATGACGCTGCAGCAGGCCACCGATGCGGCTACGAAAGATTTTTTAGCTGCCGGTATCAATTGTGTGCAGTATAAAAACGGGCGCCGCGTCAACATTGCCAGTTATGCAGAGATGGCACTACGCACCGCAGCCACTCGCGCCACCCTGATGGGCGAAGCAAAGCTGCGGGAGTCTATGGATATCGATACAGTGCTGGTGAGCCAGTACGGTGCTTGCAGTGAAACTTGTCTGCCCTGGCAAGGGCTGGTGTATATCGATGATGTGTGGCAGGACTATGATGGTCCACATACACCCGGCGGAACCTATGGTGTGAGCCGTAACGGCCACCAGTACCCGCTGCTATCCGTAGCGGTGAAAAATGGCCTGTTCCATCCCAACTGCCGGCACACCCTGACCACTTGGTTTGAAGGTATCAGCACCCGGCCAGAGCCAATGGATAAGGCGAAGATCGAGCGTACATCCAGGCTGGAAAAACAGCAGCGTGCCATGGAGCGTAATGTGCGTGAGCTGAAACGTCTGGCGGCCGGCACTCAGGACGATGCCCGGGCAGCCGCCTACCGCAAAGAGGCGCGCACCGCCCAGAAAAAGCTGAAGGCCTTTGTGGATGAAAACGGCGATGCGCTGCGCCGGGACTACTGGCGCGAGCGGTACGATGGGGTGCCACTGCAAAGAAAACAGGTAGAGACATGCTTTAATCTAGCCGCTAAAAAGAACTCGGAAAAAGAGGGGCAATATTTTCATAAGGTGAATAAAGATCCCAATCTACCAAGAGAAAACTTCTTACCTAAGGGCATTGACGTTACTGCGGTAAAAGTTGATGGCTACAAAAATGTTTACGTATCTGACAAGGCAATAATAAAGCCAAAAGAGTTGCATGACATTAATAAAAACACAGAACAAGCACTTAAATCTCTTGGTATCTCTAAGGAAAAGAAGCCTAAAATTGTAATTGTAAGTAATGAAGAATTACCAAATGCTTATGGCAAGTACATTGCTTATCAAGACACAGTATATTACACAGCAGGTATTGACGCGGCCGGCGGTATAGATGAGGCTGGAGGCTTTGGTGCTATAGAGTATCATGAAATGTGTCATTTAAAGCAAGCCGAAGCGTATAGAAGTAAGGGGAAAATCATCACAAAAGAAAATTTTCATATGTATCTACAAGAATTACGAGACCACTGTAAAATAATGCTTGACAATCTGGGGGTCAATGAATACAATGTGAGTCAAATAAGTGAGTATGCACGGCGAATGTATTCTTCAATGTCTGCACAGTATGATGAGGTAGAGGCAGAATATAGAGTGTTTTTGTGGAAAGGGGGTAAACTTAAATGATGAAATTTCCCAATGAGTTTTTAGAAAAAGAAAAAATCTATATGCCGTATATGGTCGGATGTCATCTTGAAAACGCCCCACCTGAAGCCATTCAAGCTTATAAGGAAAACATGGAGTGGATCCGAAACAATAATGATTAAAACCACCAACCGTTGGATGGCGGTTTTTAATAGCTATAGGCTCACCGCCCACTGGGCGGCGGGCCTTTTTTATACCCGTTTTACGGGAGAAAGGACTGCAAATGAATCATTATAAGACCAAGGACATGAATTTTCGGGAAGCATGGTTTGCTATGCTGAACGGCAAGCGTGTAAAGCTGCCTTCGTGGGGCGGCTACTGGGCATGGGAGAACAGTACCATTATGATGCACTGCCGCGACGGCAATGTAATCGATATTCGCGATACCGAGAACCCGGCCTACACCTTCGACAACGTGGCATCCAATGAATGGCAGATTGTAGAGGAGACCGTCTGAGAGAAGGTAATCCACACATCTCCCGGCGTGGGTGAAGTGCAGTAAGTGATTAAAATGCTGTTAAGCATCATTTTTGAGACTTTTTGAGTATAAAACGGACTTAACAAGCCGATAATGGACAATTAACGCTCATTTTTGAAAGTTACCAGCAAATTAAACCGATGATGAAGCAGCCGCAAGGCTGCTTTTTTCATACCCTTACGCGGACCTTGTATACAACAGGGGGAGCTCTGCCGGGGAAAGCCCGGTATAGAAACCATTTCAGGAGGATACGAATGAAGAAAGCGATGCTGAGCCAGCCCATGGGGACTGTTCGGACTGAGAAAGAGATTCGTGCTGCCAGAGACAAGGCCATCACGGCACTGGAAAGCATGGGATATTCTGTGGTCAATACGCTTTTTACAGATGAATGGTATTCGGAAGAAAAGGCAGAGGAACACGGTGTTGTACAGAAACCGCTGTACTTCCTGGCAAAGAGCTTGGAAAAGATGAGCCTTTGCGACGCAGTGTATTTTTGCAAAGGCTGGGAGTATGCCCGTGGCTGTCGAATCGAACATGAAGCAGCTGTGGCTTATGGACTCCAGATTATCTACGAAACTTGATGATAAGAGCAGCCGCAAGGCTGCTTTTTTCATACATATTTTTACCCCAAAAGGGGAGAAAGGAATGGAAACATGAAGAAGAAACAGGACGAAAAAGCAAAGCAGAAGAATCCCGTGGAAGCGCAGGAATCCCCGGCGGAAAAGGAAAAGCCGGAAGCTGAGCAGCCGCAGGAAAAGTCTGACGAGCAGCCTGCCCAGGAAGAAAAGCAGGAGAAGCCGCCCCAGCTGGAGGATGAAGCCGCGGACGACGCCCAGGCCGAAGAAAGCGGTGAGGACGATGCAGAAAGCTCGGATCTGGAGCAGGAAGCTCCCGAAGCAGAAGAAACCTCTGCGGAAGATGAGCAGGCAGTGCCCGCAGCCAATGGCGGCGACGAGAATGCAAAACTGCGTGCAGATCTGCTGACGGCAAACAGCAAGCTGGCAGCCTATGCAGCGGGCGTGCGTCAGGACATGATCGATGATGCAGTGATTTTGGCCACTGCGCAGGCACAGGCTGCCGGCGAAGTAACCGAGGAAGCCGTGACTGCTGCCATGACGGAGGTGCTGAAGCGTCACCCTGAATGGAAGGCCGAGGCCCCCAGCAAGAAAAAGACGGGCGGCTTCAAACTGGGCGCCGACCCGGATGCCGCTTCTGGCCGCAAGAATGGCAAGACCGAAAACACCGAGAAGAAGCGCTGGAACCGCTTCAAGTAAGAGAAAGGAGCATGAAATATGCCGAACACCGTAAACTATGCCGAAGTGTGGCAGCCGGAGCTGCTGCCGATTCTGAATCAGGAAACCATGTGTGCACCCTTTATCACGACCAATGTTCGCTGGCTGAGTGCCAGAACCTTCCATTTCACGTCTATGTCTACCAGCGGCTTCAAGAATCATAACCGCAACGGCGGCTGGAACAAGGGTGAATTCAAGCAGGAAGACCATCCCTTCACGGTGGAGCATGACCGTGATATTCAGTTCCTGGTAGACAAGGCGGATGTGGATGAATCCAACGAGACTGCATCCATCCACAACATTGCACAGACTTTTACCCAGACCCAGAGTGCGCCCGAAAAGGATGCGCTGTTCTTCTCCAAGGTGTCAGAGACGGCTAAGAAGCTGGAAGGCTATCACAGCGAAACGGCGGCGTCCGAATACAACAAGAGCAACGTGTTCAGTAAGCTGAAGGGCTTTTTGTCTGCCGGTAAGCTGCGCCGCTACAAGGCAAAGGGTGCGCTCATTATGTATGTGACCAGTGCAATCATGGATTTGCTGGAGCAGAGCACGGACTTTGACCGTAAGATCGAGGTCATGCGTGTTGCGGATGGCGGCGAGGGCATCGAAACCCGCATCACTGAGATTGATGGCGTACCCGTGATGGAAGTCATCGACGATGAAGTTTTTTATGACAGTTTCAACTGGGAGCCTGCAGACGGTGGCTTTGAGCCGACCAAGTCCACTGCTCACAAAATCAATGTGCTGATTGCCAGCCCCCTGACTACCAAGCTGGTGCCCAAGATCTCCAGCATCTACTACTTTGCTCCCGGTGCACATACCGAAGGTGACGGCTATCTGTATCAGGAACGCGAGCTGTCCGATGTGTTCACCCTGCCCAATGGCAAGGACGGCAAGGTGGATAGTGTCTATGTGGACACGGACACTGCTGCTGTCGCTGCTGCCCTTGCTGAGGAGACCATGTGATATGTCCTCCTATGTAACGAAAGCAGATTGCACTGAGCTTGGTGCGAATGAGCTGCTGGAACTGCCCAACCTGGAAGCACTTCTGGAGCGAGCGAGCGACCAGGCAGATGCGGTGTGTTTTGGGCGCATCCGACGCAAAGGCTTCGACAAGCTGACGCAGTTCCAACAGGAGAAAATCAAAAAGGCGGTGTGCTTGCACGCTGCCTTTTTGCAGTCCTATGGGCAGGCGTTGGAAAGCCCTTTGGAAAGTTACGGCATCAATGGGGTCAGCATGTCTTTTGCATCTGACCGTGTGGTGCGTCAGGGTGGTGCAGTGGTCAGCAGCGAGGTGTACAGTCTGCTTTCGCAAACGGGTCTTGCGCAGAGAGGAGTGTGGTGAGGCATGAAATGGCCCCAACTGGTACAGCCTTGGGCCTGTCAGGTTCCGGTGACAGTACGTTTGACGGGTGGCCTGGGCGAGGATGGTACCGAAACGGAGCTCGCCTGTATCCATACGCGATGCAGCTTTGACGAAAAGCAGCGTCAGATCCTGGATGCCCGGCGGCAGTTGATTCGGTTGAACGGTACACTTTTATTTCCAGGCGACATTGCCCCAGATACACCGGAGCTGAAAGGCACTGTGGAACTTTTGGGGCGCACCTGGAAGATTTATCAGGGCAGCCGTGCCCGAAACCCAGATGGCAGCGTCAACTATACCCGCATCGAGGTGATGTGATGGCAGTGGAAATCAAACTGAACTATGCCACTATCAACCAAATCGGGCAGGCGGCACAGGATGCAGCAATGGAAACCATGGAGGCGCTGCATACGGAGGTAGTTACTGCACAGGTTATGCCAATGAAAGATGGTACATTGCAAAATACTCTTACGTCTGTGCAGCCGTTGGAACAAGGTAAAACCGGAGCACGGCTTTATGCGGATGGACCGTATGCCAGATTTTTGTACCATGGCCGGTTGATGGTAGGCGATGAAACAGATAGCCCGTTTGCCGCTGCAGGAGAAACCAAGCATACAGTTGATGTAATGCTGAATTACAACTGTGCAAAAAATGCTAATGCGAGAGCGTTTTGGTGGGAACCTTGGACGCCGGGCGGCGAGCATGAAAAGTTTCTGCCGGAAACCTTTGCAAAAATGCTGAAGGAGCGGATGCCATGAGAACAGAACAAGTGAAGAACTGGCTGAAGGAGAAAACCAGTGTAGGGCAGGGAATCTATGTGGGAACCATTGACGGCAATGCGGAAAAGTGCCTTGGTGTGTACCTGCAAAAGCGTTCAGGTCCGGCACGGATTTGCCTTGGCGGTCCTTCGCAAACGAAAACAGATGAGCTGCAGGCGACAATTTTGGTGCACTGGGGAAAAAGCTCTGTCCAGGCAGAAGCAAAAGCCTGTGATATCTGGCAGCTGTTTTATGGATTGACAGATACGATCATGGGCGGCACTCGGGTTTACTACGCAGATCCGGGAGCCGGTCCCATTCCGGTGGGGCGGGACGAAAGAGGCGTCTTTGAGTATGTGGTCAATGTACGACTGATTTATAAAAAGGAGTGATATAAATGGCAACAAAAACGGGCGTTTATCCCGTATTTGAAAACAAGTTCAAAATCGATAAAAAGGGCCGTAACAGCCCCGGTGAGATGGTGACCATCGCCGAGATGGAGAGCTTTGGTGTATCCATCGACGGCAACACGGTGGAATGGAGCCCCATGGAAGCGGAAGGCTGGCTGCGCCGGATGGTAACCGGCAAGGCACTGACCATCACGCTGACTGGTAAGCGCCACATCGGTGATCCCGGAAACGACTACATCGCAGACAGTGCCTGGGGCACGGGCGGAAGCTGTGACAGTAGGTTTGCGTGGGAGTTCCCCAGTGGTGCAAAGCTGGAAATGGACTGCGTGCTGAACGTGACCAACCCCGGCGGCGGTGAAAGCCGTGATAGCGCACCGTTGGAAGTGGAAATCATGAGCGACGGCAAGCCTACCTTTACCCCGGCACCGAGAGTTTAAGAATGTGATATCAGCCATCACTCTGCGGAGTGATGGCCTTTTTTGAAAGGAGAAACACAAATGGGCAAGATGTATACCCTGGACGGAAAGCTGTTGACGGAACTTCCCGAGCTTCGGGTAGGCGATAAGCTGTATCCCGTGGACAATCGCACCTGCACTGTGAAAAAGATGATGCAGCTGACTGCGAAAAAAGCGGGTGAAGAAAATGAGGACTATCTGGGCAGTATGGAGGAAACCCTGACCCTTGCACTGGGCCAGAAGGCAGTGGCAGAAATCGGTGTGGATGATTTGCCTTTCCCGGCATACCAGAAGCTCTTCGAACTGGTTCTGGCAGCGGCAACTGGCGAGGATCCCGAGAAAATCCCGGAGCAGGACGATGCCAGCCGATTTCAGCCCGAAGTCAAGTGAGCCTGTCTGGTATGACATGGAAAAAGATGCCCTGCTGATCGAGCAGAGCATTGCAAAGCAGTATGGCGTTTTACCCGCAGCACAAGCGGATCTGAGCTGGCAGGACTGGAACAAGCTGGTTTCCGGCCTGATGGATGATACTCCGCTGGGCCGAGTTGTAGCTGTGCGCAGCGAGCAGGACCGAGAGGTCATCAAGCGGTTTTCTCCGTGGCAAAAGCAAATCCACGCAGAGTGGAAGGCTTTCCAGGCAAATCAAATGCTGGGGAACAAGTCAGAGGAAGAACTGCGTGCGGATATGTGTCAGCTGGAGAAAATGCTGGCACGCGCGTTTGGAGGTGGTAGCTGATGGGTGCACAGGCTGGAAATGCCGGTACCGTCTGGCTGGAATTGCTGATTAAAAATACCATCGGCCGTCAGATTGAAAAAATGTCTCGCGAGGCCGGTGCACAGGCGGAAAAGCAGTTCGATACCGTAGGCGAAAAAGCGGGAGAAACGTTCAATCGTTCGTTTGAACAGAGCGCGAAAACCGTGGAAAAACAGGTTGGTGCCATTGGTGAAAAAACAGAACAGACATTTAACCGAAGCGTGGAACTGGCAAAATGCAGACTGAAGGAACTCCAGAATAAACATGCTTCCGTATCAGAAAAGCTGGAAACGATGAAGGCTGCTCGGATGGAGGATTATGATAACCCGCTTGCTCGCAAGCTGGGTCCGGAATATCTGGATACAGCCGTGGAGAATTCACTGAACATAGACCCAGTCTATAAAAAGTTGCAAGCTCAACAGGAGCAAGTCTATCAGCAGATACAGGCAGCACGAGAAAGGCTGCGTATTGAAGTAGAAGCAGCCGCTGCAAAGCAGGCAAGCACAGAAGCGCGAATGGCAGAAAAGGCTGCACAGGCAGCACAACGTGCCGGAAATCGACAGGAGGCGGCCGCCAAGCGTGCTGCGGCTGAAGCACAACGTGCGCAGGAAAAAGCAGCGGAAGAAGCTCGTCGCGCCCATGAGCGTGCCGCAAAGCGCGTGCAAGGTGTCTGGGCTAAGGCTATGGGAATGGTCAAGAGTATCCAGTCCGGTGCTGCGTCTCTGGTGAAAAAAGGCTGGACTAAGGCAACAAACGGCATTTCCAAGGCGTTCCATACCGTGGGCCGAACGATGCGCCGTGTGTTTGTTTTGGGTGCGCTGTTGGTGTTCTTCCATGGCTTGCGAGACGCAATGTCTGCGGCAATCAAACAGAATGACCAGCTGTCCAAGAGCCTGGCACAGGTTAAGGGAAATCTGTACACTGCGTTCTCAGCCGTTTTCAGTGCGGCTCTTCCTGCGCTCACGGCCATGATGAACGGGCTTGCAGCCTTGACCAATAAGATTGCATCGTTCCTGTCCGCATTGTTTGGTACAACCTATGCTAAGAGCCAAGCAGCAGCCAAGCAACTGGCATCTGTAGGAAAAGGCGCGGCCAGCGCTTCCAAAAAGCTGAAAGGTGCGCTCGCCAGCTGGGACGAACTGAACGTTCTGCAGAAAGAGGATACATCTGGCGGCGGTGGCGGAGCAAGCGGCGTAGACACTGGGGCGCAGGCTGATGAAGCGGCAGCTTCGTTTGGAGAAACGCTGCGCAAGGCTTTCCAGTCTGGTAATTGGGATGCGCTTGGTCAGATGCTGGGCGAAAAGTTCAATGCCATGGTGGACAAGCTGGACACCGCTGCACTTGGTACGAAACTGGGCAAAGGTATTCAGGCTGCCATTCAGACGGCTCACAAATTTATCCAGACGGCTGACTGGAACAACCTGGGTGCAAAGCTTGCCGATGGCTTCAACCGTGCCCTTGAACAGGTGGACGGCTGGCAGCTGGGATCGATACTAGCCAGTACATGGACGATTGCATTTGGATTCCTGAATGGCGTCGTTGAGAACACAGACTGGGCACAGGTCGCTCAGAAAGTTAGTGATTGTTTCCGCGGTATCTTTGACGCATTGACAGAAACAGTCCAGAACTTCAGCTGGAGTGGTCTGGCGGACAGTATCTGCACTTTCCTTTGCAATATCGATTGGGCTGGAATTTTTGAATCTGTGGCTACTTATGCCGGCAGCTGGGTGGGTGGAGCAATCAGCTTTTTCTGGACACTGGTTGAAAATGCCTGGAATGGCCTGTATGGCTATTTTCATGAAAAAGTTAAAGAGACCGGCGGCCATTTGATTTTCGGCCTCTTCAACGGCGTGGGTGAAGCGTTAGGAAATATTGGCGTTTGGATTTTTGACCACATCTTTAAGCCTTTCTGGGACGGCATCTGTGCTGCGTTCCAGATTCACAGCCCATCTAAAAAGATGATGGAAATCGGCAGATACATCATCGCAGGTATGCTCAACGGTATTACCGAAAGCTGGAGGCGTATCACGAGTTTCTTTACACAAGCTTTGGCAGATGTAAAGGCTGTGTTTTCCAATGCCTGGGCTGCACTGAAAGCCAATACCGCCCAGATGTGGCGCGGCATCGGCGACACGATCAAGGCGGCAGTGAATAGCATCATTGGCATCGTGAACAACATGATTTCTGCGGTAACTGGGGGTATCAATGCTGCGGTGGATGCCATGAATCATATTCATGTAGACATTCCGGAGTGGGTGCCGATGTTTGGCGGTAAGCGCTTTGGCATCGATATTCCACACGTTGGAACTCCCCAAATTCCCATGCTGGCCAAGGGCGGCGTTATCACGCAGCCTACACTGGCCATGATGGGCGAATATCAGGGCGCAGGAAACAATCCTGAAATTGTTGCGCCGCAGAGTATCATGCGAGAAACGTTCGAGGAAAGCATCGCACCTCTGGTGGAAGCCATTTATGAACTGATCGCCTACCTGAAGGAAGGCGGGGACAAGGAAATCGTAATCAAGCTGATATTCGACGGAAACCTGGCACAATTCGCACGAGTTTTTAAACCATATCTGGATAAGGAAAGTAATCGTGTGGGCGTCAAGCTCATTACAGGAGGTGAGTATTGATGCTCTGGGTGGATGGTATCGAATACAACGTGGATGTTATCAAGGTAAAGCGAAAAGCAGACACGCTGGATAAGTATGCGAAACGCACCGATGATGGCGTTTTGCATAGAGAGCTGACAGGAGTGTACTTCAACTACAGCTTGCAGCTGGGACCCAATACAGATCCGGAAAGTTATGATGCCCTGTGGGAAACGCTATCTGCTGCGGAAGAGTTTCACACTGTGAAAGTTCCGTATGGTAGCAGTGGAATATATACCTTTGAGGCCTACTTTTCAAACGTATCGGATGAATTGCTGTGCAAGCGAGGAAATCACAACGTTTGGAATGGCCTGACGGTGAACTTTAAAGCCAAGAAGCCTGCACGAACATAAGAAAGGGGGGAGTTCTATGCGCACCGGTACACGGGTAGAGCTGGGGCTTTTTGATGTGAC
>JAHHRK010000033.1 GCA_020025795.1 Faecalibacterium sp.
CCAGAGCCCAAACTTCCATCTCACCGAAACGCTGGCCGCCGAACTGAGCCTTACCGCCCAGAGGCTGCTGAGTAACCAGAGAGTAAGGACCGGTAGAACGTGCGTGGATCTTATCGTCAACCAGGTGATGCAGCTTCAGGTAGTACATATAACCGACGGTAACGGGGTTATCGAACTTTTCACCGGTACGGCCATCGTACACAGTGGTACGACCGTCAGCACCCAGCTCGATCTTGGAGAAGTCGATGATGTGGCCCTTCTCACCCATGATCTTGGGCAGCTTGGTGGGATATGCAGGAGCATTCTCGCCGTGCCACAGCTCACGAGCGGTGTCGAAGGTGTCAACGATGTCGTTCTCACGAGCGGAGTCGAACACGGGGGTCATGACCTTGATGCCGCAAGCCTTAGCTGCGTAGCCCAGGTTGACTTCCAGGACCTGACCGATGTTCATACGAGAAGGAACGCCCAGGGGGTTCAGCACGATGTCCAGCGGAGTACCGTCGGGCAGGAAGGGCATATCCTCCTGCGGCAGAATGCGGGAAACGACACCCTTGTTACCGTGACGACCTGCCATCTTATCGCCGACGCTGATCTTACGCTTCTGAGCGATGTAGCAGCGGACAACCTGACGGACGCCGGGCTGCAGCTCGTCGCTGTTCTGCGGAGTGAAGATCTTCACGTCCACGATGATGCCATATTCGCCGTGCGGTACGCGCAGAGAAGTGTCACGCACTTCGCGTGCCTTTTCACCGAAGATAGCGCGCAGCAGGCGCTCTTCTGCGGTCAGCTCGGTCTCACCCTTCGGGGTAACCTTACCAACCAGAATGTCACCAGCGGTGACTTCCGCACCGATGCGGATGATGCCGCGCTCGTCCAGATCCTTCAGAGCTTCCTCGGAAACGTTGGGGATATCACGGGTGATTTCCTCAGGTCCCAGCTTGGTCTCACGAGCTTCGGTCTCGTATTCCTCAATATGGATAGAGGTGTAAACGTCCTCACGGACGATCTTTTCGTTCAGCAGGACAGCGTCCTCGTAGTTGTAACCTTCCCAGGTCATGAAGCCGATCAGGGCGTTCTTACCCAGAGAGATTTCACCGTTGCGCATTGCCGGGCCGTCAGCAATCACCTGGCCCTCAGCCAGTACGTCGCCAACTTCCACGATCGGGCGCTGGTTGATGCAGGTACCTGCGTTGGAACGTGCGAACTTGGTCAGGGTGTAGCGGTCAACGCTGCCATCCTCGGTACGAACCAGAACCAGGTCTGCGTCCACATACTCAACAGTACCAGCACGCTTTGCCAGAACAGCAACGCCGGAGTCGGTAGCTGCCTTGTATTCCATACCGGTAGCAACGATAGGCTGCTGGGTAACCATCAGAGGCACTGCCTGACGCTGCATGTTAGAACCCATCAGAGCACGGTTACAGTCGTCGTTCTCCAGGAAGGGAATCATTGCAGTTGCAACAGAAACCATCATCTTGGGAGAAACGTCCATGTAGTCAACGCTCTCGCGGTTCACTTCCAGGATCTCATCACGGCGGCGAGCGGAAACACGCTCACGAACGAAGTGCATGCCCTCGTCCAGCGGTTCGTTTGCCTGAGCAACAACGTACTCATCTTCCACGTCAGCCGTCATATACTCAACTTCGTTGGTAACGACCTGATCGATCAGCTTGCCGTTCTCGTCGTAAGTCTTCTTGACCTTGCGGTAAGGAGCCTCAACGAAGCCGTAATCATTGATACGGGAGAAGGATGCCAGATAAGAGATCAGACCGATGTTGGGGCCTTCAGGCGTTTCGATGGGGCACATACGGCCGTAGTGGCTGTAGTGAACGTCTCGAACTTCGAAGCCTGCACGGTCACGAGACAGACCGCCAGGTCCCAGAGCGGACAGACGACGCTTGTGGGTCAGTTCTGCCAGCGGGTTATTCTGGTCCATGAACTGGGACAGCGGAGAAGAACCGAAGAACTCCTTGATTGCTGCCACAACAGGACGAATGTTAATCAGTGCCTGCGGAGTGATCACAGCCTGATCCTGGCTCTGCAGGGTCATGCGCTCACGAATCACGCGCTCCATACGGGAGAAGCCGATGCGGAACTGGTTCTGCAGCAGCTCGCCTACGCTGCGGATACGGCGGTTGCCCAAGTGGTCGATATCGTCCACAACGCCAACGCCGTGATCCAGGTCGCACAGGTAGTTGATGGAGGAGAAGATATCCTCAACGGTAACGGTGCGGCCGATCA
The DNA here is from genome assembly GCA_020025795.1 of Faecalibacterium sp. Lineage (GTDB taxonomy): Bacteria > Bacillota > Clostridia > Oscillospirales > Ruminococcaceae > Faecalibacterium. The sequence continues at coordinate 2,242 of JAHHRK010000033.1, forward strand.
GCAGATCGTGGTTCTGCTTCAGCATTTCCTTCTGCTCTTCCGGATCATCGGTAGCATCCAGAATCTTGCACAGCTCAGCAAAGTTGACGCGCTCGTTGATGTCTGCTTCTTTCACGTCGAAGGAGAAGAAGGGCTGAGCGTCAACGCAGCCGTTGGTGATGACCTTAACGACCTTGTCGTCGATGTTCAGGTTAACAACCTTGACACCTGCACGGTCTGCAGCCTCTGCCAGCTCGCGGGTGATCTTCTCGCCTGCGGGGATGATAACCTCGCCGGTGCGGGGATCTTCCACATCGTAGAAGGGACGGAAGCCAACGATACGGCGTGCCAGAGCCAGCTTCTTGTTCATCTTGTAGCGGCCGAAGCGGGACAGGTCGTAGCGGTGGGGATCGAAGAACAGTGCATCGATCTGAGCGGTAGCGGAGTCCACCGTGGGGGGCTCACCGGGACGCAGCTTGCGGTAAACTTCCAGCAGGCCGTCTGCCTGGTTGCGGCAGGTGTCCTTTTCCAGAGTAGCCAGGATGCGCTTGTCGCCACCGAAGTAATCCAGGATTTCTTCGTCAGAACCCAGGCCCAGTGCACGGCACAGCACCGTCACAGGGATCTTGCGGTTCTTATCGATACGTACGTAGAACACGTCAGAAGCATCGGTCTCGTACTCCAGCCATGCACCGCGGTTGGGGTTCATGGTAGCGCTGTACAGGTCGTTACCGATCTTATCCTTCTCGTGGCCGTAGAACACGCCGGGAGAACGAACCAACTGGCTGACGATAACACGTTCTGCGCCGTTGATGACGAAAGTACCCGCGTCAGTCATGAGCGGGAAGTCGCCCATGAAGATCTCCTGATCCTTGATCTCGCCGGTCTCTTTGTTCACCAGACGTGCCGTAACACGCAGGGGTGCAGCGTAGGTCACGTCACGTTCCTTGCATTCTTTAATAGAATACTTGGGGGTGTCGTCCAGTCGGAAGTCAATAAAGCTCAGGGCCAGATTGCCCGTGTAGTCCTCGATGGTGCCGATGTCATGGAAAACATCTTTCAAACCTTCGTTCAGGAACCAGCGATAAGAGTTCTTCTGAACTTCGATCAGGTTAGGCATACCGATGACTTCGTCGATGCGAGCAAAGCTCATGCGCTCGGTTTTTCCGAGCTTGACGGGCTTGACTTTCATCATAAAATCAACCACTCCTTATCTTTAACTTTTGATTGCAGCATTCGAAACCGTTCACTTTTTTACGATTCTCCGCTGTCCCCTGTCATTTTACACAAACTTCGTGTTTTGAATTCGGGGAACATGGTGAATCAAACTGCCTTTTTCGCATACTAAGGCATTATTGTGATACTGATTCAGTATATCCCCAAAAAAGCAAGATGTCAAGCGATTTTTTGCCATCTTGACAAAAAAAATCACCCGGGTGTCTCTCACAAAAGAAACACACGGGTGCGTGTATATTTTATTTCAGTTTTATCTTGAAAAAGTCGTTTTTTCCTGTTTCGCAAGCGCTGTTTTCGTCAAAATGGCGAAAGGCCGTCAATCCTCCAGATACTCTCTCAACTGCCGAGATCTGCTTGGGTGGCGCAGCTTTCGCAATGCCTTAGCCTCGATCTGGCGAATTCGCTCTCTTGTTACATGAAAGCTGGAGCCAACCTCCTCCAGAGTCCGGGCACGGCCGTCTGTCAAGCCAAACCGCATCCGTAAAACAGTTTCTTCTCGCGGCGTCAAGCTGTGCAGAACGCGCGTCAGCTCCTGCTGCAACTGCATCCGTCCGGCCTGATCTGCCGGCATGCAGGCGCTGTCATCCTGCAAAAAGTCCTGCAAGCACACATCGTCTTCTTCCCGCACAGGCGTTTCCAGGCTGACCGGCTCCAATGCAATCCGCATCAGCTCCTGTACCTTTTCCTCTGGCATCTCCATCTTTTCTGCGATTTCTTCCAACTCCGGCTCTCGCCCCAACGTATGCAGCAGTTCCGTCTGTGCTTTCCGCATCCGCCCCATCGTGTCCACAAGATGCACCGGAATCCGGATAGTTCGTCCCTGATCTGCCAGCGCACGCGTGATTGCCTGCCGCACCCACCAGGTCGCGTAGGTGGAAAAGCGAAATCCCTTGTCCGGGTCGTACTTTTCCACTGCACGCATCAGGCCGATATTTCCTTCCTGGATCAAATCCAGAAAAGACAATCCCCTGCCGGCGTATTTCTTGGCAATCGACACCACCAGACGCAGGTTAGCCTCCGCCAGGCGATGCGCAGCCTGTTCATCGCCCTGTTTTGCTGCAAGGGCAAGGCGCCGTTCCTCCGGCTGGGTCAATAACGGAATCCGCCCGATTTCCCGCAGGTAGGTTTTCACGGAATCCACTGCCATACCCTCGCCTGCCCCAACTTCACGAGTCAGGCGGTCAATACCGGCTTCATCCAAAACTTCCAGCGGCGGAGTATCTGCTTCCTGCATGGCCTCCAGACCAAAGCCCCAGCTCTGTTCATTGCTGACGTTCGCTTCATATTCTGTCGTTTCCATAGTTCCTCCGGCGGCACACAGCCGCATTTTGTGCAGCCGAAAAAGGCCGGAGGCAGGCACAGCTTTACTCCTCGGTTTCGTCCGAGGGCAGCGTGCCCTTGCGGTCTCTCAGCGTCTGCAAATATCGTTCGATCTCCGCATTGTCCATTTTAGCAGCACCGACGCTCTTGGGGGTGCTGCGGGCAATTCGTTCCAGATATAATTCCACGTCCTGCCATGTGGGTGTCACGTCGTGGTATTGTGCCACCAAACGGGACAGCTCCGCCATGGTCTGGTCGCTGAGGCGCTGCCCCAGTACCGACATGGAAACCTCTACTCCCTGTTGGGTACAAGCATACATTGCCCCAATAGCCTCTTTCATATCCGGCATCACGATATTTTCCAAATTCAGACGCTGCATCACAGGCGCAATAAAGCTGGGGTCCCGTACCATTGCCGAAGCCAGCATTTGCTCGGCAGCCGCAACGCCCAAAGCATTCTGGCCGCCTGCCTGGTAAGGAATCCTGATATTATCCGCCACACCGGAATGTAAAAGCTCTGTTTCACGCTTTTTCCGGCGGCGATAGCTGTTGCGGCGCAGTACATCTTCCAACTGCGCCAGGATGGCGGTTTTGGATATATTCGTTTCCTCCGCCAGTCTGCCCGCATACACCTCGCGCTCCGTGGGGCTAATGCGTTCTGCCAGCAGTTCCAGCGTTTCTCGAATATATTCCAGCCGATCCTTATCCTGTTTCAGGTCATACTTTTTGCGAATCTGTCCCATGCGGAAGTCCATCGCATTGCCGGTACCGTCCAATAATGCACGGAATCGGTCTGCGCCAAACTTCTTTATGTACTCGTCCGGGTCCTTGGCACCGGGAATCTGCAAGACACGCACCTTCAGCGGACTATCCTGGAACAGTTCCAAGCTTCGTGCAGTTGCCTTCTGACCTGCCTCGTCCGAGTCGTAGCACAACACCACTTCCTCGGCATATTCGCTGATCATTTTCACCTGATCCGGTGTCAGCGCGGTGCCGCAGGCACACACAGCCGTATCAATACCAGATTTCTGCATACTGATTACGTCCATGTAGCCTTCGCACAGCACATATCGCTTGGATACACTCTTTTTCGCCAGCTGCAACGCAAAAACTGTCTTGTGCTTTTTGTAGACCAGCGTTTCCGGGCTGTTGATGTACTTGGGCTTGGAATCGTCCAGAACGCGTCCGCCAAAAGCGATCACATTTCCGCGCAGATCAAAAATCGGCGTCATCACGCGGTTTCGGAACAGGTTATAGATATTGCCCTTCTCGCTGCGCTTGACCAGACCACTTTCCAGCAGTTCTTCGTCCGTATAGCCTTTATCGCGCAAATGCCGATACGTTGCCTTAAAGTCATCCGGTGCATAACCCAAGCCAAAGCGCACGATGGTTTTATCGTCCAATCCGCGGCGGCGCCAGTAAGCGCGTGCTGTGCGCGCGTTTTCATCATTTCCGTTCAGGCAGCTGTGAAAATAGCGTGCTGCATCTCGGTTGATGGATAAAATCCGGCTGCGCAGCCGGCCCACCTTGTCGTCCTCAGTAGGTTCCGGCATGCCGGCACGGCCTGCCAGCAGCTTAATGGCCTCTACATAGTCCAGATTGTTGATTTGTTTCGTGAATGAGATTACGTCGCCGCCCGCACCGCAGCCAAAGCAATAAAAGCTCTGGGTGTCCGGGTAGACGTAGAAAGAGGGCGTCTTTTCATTATGGAACGGGCACAGGCCACCGTACAGCCGACCTTTTCGTTTCAGTTGTACATAGCTGCCTACCACGTCCACAATGTCATTGCGGCGCACAACTTCTTCAATATATTCATGGGGGATGCTCATATCCGATTACTTCCTTACTTTTCCTCTATCAAAGCACATGCCATTTCTGGGGAACGTACAGCTGTTCAAATGTACGGGTGGCAAACTCATCGCTCATTCCGCTGATATAGTCCGTCACTGCCCGGTCGGCGCCTTCTTGATATGCAATCTGCATATAAAAGTTCGGCATTTGTTCCGGGTGAGCCACATAGTGGTCGTACAATGCTTCCACCAGATGACCCACCTTTTCTTCTTCAGCCTTGGCCACCTTGTCCACATAAACGGTGCTGTACATAAATTCCTTCAGGGTCAAAAATGGGGCATACTCCTGTGCGCCTACCTGAATATCGCCGTCGCTGTGATCCACAATGCTTTGAATCATCGTGGCAATTCGCTGCGATTTCGAGCGGCCCAACACCTGAACGGAAACCTCCGGCAGCTGGGATTCTTCCAGCACACCGGCACGGATGGCGTCCTCGATGTCATGATTCACAAAAGCGATCCAGTCTGCATAGCGCACGATACGCCCTTCCGGCGTAGCTGCCCAAGTTCCCTTGGTATGTGTAATGATTCCGTTGCGCACCTCCCATGTCAGATTCAGCCCTTGGCCGTCCTTCTCCAGGAAGTCCACCACGCGCAAGCCCTGGCGGTAATGGGTAAAACCGCCGGGGCAAAGCTGGTTCAATGCACGCTCACCCGCATGCCCAAAAGGCGTATGACCCAAATCATGAGCCAGCGCGATTGCTTCAGTCAAATCCTCGTTCAGGCGCAGTGCCCTTGCGATAGTTCTTGCAATTTGCGCTACCTCTAGCGTATGGGTCAGGCGGGTACGATACATATCTCCTTCCGGTGAAAGAAAGACCTGTGTTTTCTGTTTCAGTCTGCGAAAAGCTTTGCAATTCAGTACCCTGTCTCTATCGCGCTGAAAGACAGGGCGCAGCGGATCCTGCTCCTCCGGCCGCACACGGCCGCGGCTGGCGCTGCTCAGTGTAGCCCAGGGGGCAAAAGTCTGCTGTTCGATTTGTTCACTGCGTTCACGCACAGTCATACGGCAAAACCTCGCTTTCCAAATTATAATAAAACGCTTCTGTCAAAGGGGGACGCAACCCGTCGAATGTCAAAACTAGTGTTTATTCGACACATAAAAACTCAAAAAGGCGCATAGAACGGTTCGGAACATTGCATTTCTGCACTACCACGGGTCAGTTCTCGCAGTTGCTGCGCCAAAAGCTGCTGCGTACCGTCCGGCATGGTCCATTTCAGGCATACCTTATCGGTAAAAATGGGTTCCACCGTGCTTGTTTCCATACTTTGAATCAGCCGCTGTGCCTGCTCGTACAGAGGATATTCCACCGTGACCGAACATTCTACCAGGCTGCGCACCGTAACGATTTTCGCATTTTCCAGCGCTGCCTGGGTTGCCGCGGTATACGCACGCACCAAACCACCTGTACCCAGCAAAATACCGCCGAAGTATCGGGTTACCACCACAACCAAATCGGTCAGCTCGCTGTGGCGAATCACTTCCAGCGTAGGCAAGCCTGCCGTCTTTGCCGGTTCGCCGTCATCGGAATAGCGTTCCCGATTATCTTCCTGCAGACGATACGCATATACATTATGACGTGCTGTACGATTTTCCGCTTTTACCTGTTCCAGAAAGCGCAGCGCCGCCTCCTCGCTTTCTGCATAAGAGACTGACGCAATAAAGCGGCTCTTTTTTTCTTCGTATTCACCGGTTGCTGTACCGGCAATGGTACGATAATCCTCCACAATATGCCCTGCCTTTATCTTTTGATATACAGATATGATTATACCATATTCCGTCGAATCCGCAAAGAAAAACCGTTCCGCCGCATTGGCAGAACGGTTTTCTCTATCTTAAAGTAATTCCACGCCAAAAACTACGGTCAACCCCACCAGTGCTACATCGCGCCACAAGCGCAGGTTTTTTCGGGCTGTATCCTTATAGGCACGCAGTCGGCCACGTTGTTCGAAATACTCGTTTTCATTGGGGAAGTTCTGCCCCACCCAGGCACGAATGCTGCCTTCGTACAAAACGTTATCCTGCAGTTCCCGTTCCAGTTGAAGCACCGTCATATACCGCTTCAGCTCCAGCACCTCGCACAAAAAGCTGATGCAGGTATGCGTCCGCTGCAATGGGATATGCTTATGCAACGGAAAAATCAGAATATCCGCAAAGTTATATCGCGTTTCAGACTTATGTGCCTGATAATCCTGCAATGCGGCGCGGATACGCTCGTAATGCTCGTCCGTGACCTCATATCCGCAAATCTTGATCTGGCTGTCATTGCCATCAACCAGGTAGCGTGCAGGCGTTTCCTGCTGATAGCCGCCGTTCAGCGGTTCAAAGTAGTTGCATCGGGAATAGGCGTGCAGCTTGGGAAGGGTCGGTTCCAACGCCAGCGCCACATGATTATACTGCCAGCCTGTGGCCATGCGGATGAGTGAGCCGGTCACATATTGGCTGGAAACAAACACCACATATACCGTTTTCATGAGATCCCTCCCTTTCTTTTTGTAGTATAACAGTATGTCTTATTGTACGGGTTTCTGCACAAAATGCAATGCCTTTGCCTGAATTTTCTTATTTTCCCGCACAATGCAAATTTTATAAACAAAAAGTGCCCTCCCAAACGGGAAGGCACTTTGAAAGCATTTCTTACTTGCGGCCAAAACGCTTGTTGAAACGATCAACACGTCCACCGGTATCGACCAGCTTCTGCTTGCCGGTGTAGAAGGGATGGCACTTGGAGCAAACTTCAACGTGGATCTCGGACTTAGTGCCACGAGTCTCGATGACGTTACCGCATGCGCAAGTGATCACGCACTTGTCGTAGTTAGGATGAATACCCTGCTTCATTTCTTTTCACCTCATTTCTGGTAATGACTTATAGGGGCCATATTGTAATGTATGCACCCATCACAACCTTCAATTTCGGCTACCCCAGGGAGCAGCCTTAGAAACGATTGCTGATATATTATATCACGCCCTGCCGGAAAAGCAAGAGGATTTTTCAAAAATCTGATAAAAAAACATGGTATGCAGACCTTTTTTCTCGTTCCCGTTTTTCGTTTTTCCACCGCAGATGTTTTCTCTGTGCAAAAAATGCCGCAGCCCAATCCATTGGGCTGCGGCATTTTTGTTACTTTCTTATGCCAGATACTGCTTGCATGCTGCGGACAAGGCATCCTTCTGTGCCGTTGCTTCGGCCAGATCCTTACCCAACGTAGTAAAGTAGATCTTGATCTTCGGCTCCGTGCCGGACGGGCGAACGATAACTGTTGCGCCGTTTTCCAGCTCATACTTCAGCACATTTGCCGTGGGCAGACCAGTTTCTTCTGCCTTCATGTAATCGGTTCCCTTTGCAACAGCAATGCCTGCAAAATCCACAGGCGGCTGGTTGCGCAGCTGCTGCATAATTGCGGACATCTTGTCCATGCCAGACAGGCCGGGGAACTCATAGCTCTCAGTCACGTTCAGGTAACGGCCGTACTCTGCGTAGATTTCCTCCAGGCGCTGCTTGATGGAAGTACCCTTGCTGCGGTAGTAAGCAGCCATTTCGCAAATCATCATAGAGCCGATGATGGCATCTTTATCGCGCACATAGGAGCCCGCCAGATAGCCGTAGCTTTCCTCAAAGCCGAACAGGAAGCGGTCTACTTCGCCAGCAGTCTCCAGCTGTGCAATCTGGTCGCCGATCCACTTAAAACCAGTCAGGACGTTACGCATCTCCACACCGTAGTGTGCTGCTACCTTGTCTGCCAGCGGCGTAGAAACGATGGACTTTACTGCCACCGGATTCTTGGGCATGGTGCCGTTCTCAATGCGGCTTGCGCAGATGTAATCCATCAGCAGAGCACCGACCTCATTGCCGGACAGCAGCTGATAACTGCCATCCTGGCAGCGCACAGCAATACCCACACGGTCAGCATCCGGGTCGGTAGCCAGCATCAGGTCTGCCTTGTTCTTTTCTGCCAGCTCCAGGCCCAGGCGCAATGCTTCGTAAATTTCAGGGTTGGGGTACGGGCAGGTGGGGAAATTGCCATCCGGGAGCATCTGCTCACGCACGACAGTAATATCCGTAATGCCAATATCATTCAGCACACGCAGCACAGGCATCAGGCCGGAACCATTCAGCGGGCTGTAAACCAGCTTCAGACCAGCAGTCTGGCAGATACCCGGACGCACACTGCGTGCCTCGATTGCTGCGTACAGCGCATCTTCGCACTCTTTTTCTACAAACTGAATCATGCCTTCTGCAACGCCCTGATCGAATGCCATCGTCTTTGCACCAGTCAGCACATCGATTTTCTGCATTTCATCATAGACCACTGCTGCGGCAGTGTCGGTCATCTGGCAGCCATCCGGGCCATATGCCTTGTAGCCATTGTACTTTGCCGGGTTATGGCTTGCGGTAACCATAATACCAGCGTTGCAGTTATAATAACGGGTTGCAAAGCTCAGTGCAGGCACAGGCATCAGGGCACTGTAAATCCGCACATGGATTCCGTTTGCAGCCAGGACGCAGGCAGCTTCCTTTGCAAACACATCGCTGTTGATGCGGCTGTCATAGCTGATTGCCACCGTCTGCGTGCCGCCCTGGGTCTTGACCCAGTTGGCCAAGCCCTGTGTTGCCTGGCGAACCACATAAATGTTCATGCGGTTGGTACCAGCACCCAGCACACCGCGCAGGCCAGCCGTACCGAATTTCAGGGATACCGCAAAGCGTTCTTTGATTTCTTCATCCTGGCCTTCGATTTTCTTTAATTCTTTAATTAAAGCCGGGTCCTGCAGATTTGCTTCGGACCAACGACGGTATTCTTCCATGTACTGCATAAATAATCCTCCATTTTCGCCTTGGTGCGAAAAATTTCATTCAAAAGCACATTTCATATTTTAATTCGGCTTTGGCCGTCTGTCAATTCCAGATTCTGTATTGTTTACAATCTTTTTCACTGGTATACTTATAAGATAGAAACCCTATTATAGAAGGTGCTATTTTTATGTACGCCAAGTTAAACAGTTTTGGCCTGCATGGCTTGACCGGTTTTTCCGTTACGGTTGAAGCCGATGTGGCCCCTGGCCTGCCCAGTTGGAATATTGTCGGCCTGCCGGATTCCGCCGTAAAAGAAAGCGGCGACCGTGTGCGTGCCGCGCTAAAAAATCTGGGCTTTGCATGGCCTGCCAGCCGTCTTACTATCAATCTGGCACCTGCCGACGTAAAAAAGACAGGTCCTGTCTACGATCTTGCTATTTTTCTGGCTGTTCTGACTGCCGCCGGGCAAATTCCACTGCCAGCACCAGACACCGCCTTTCTCGGCGAGCTGGCACTAGATGGTACACTGCGTCCGGTATCCGGTGTATTGCCCATGGTGGCCGCCGCAGCCGAAAGCGGTGTGAAGCGGTTATATCTTCCCCGCGAAAATGCGTCCGAAGCAGCTTGCGCCTTGGATAATGGCTTGCAGGTCTTTGCCTGCTCCAATGCACAGGAGGTCGTGCAGGTACTAACCGGGCAGCTGATGCTGCCGCCGGCAGTGTGTCCGCCGTTCTGCCCTGACCAGGATTACACCGATATTCCTGATTTTGCTGATGTGCACGGTCAGCCGCTGGCACGTCGCGCCATGGAAATTGCCGCTGCCGGCCGACATAATATTTTGCTGGTCGGTGCGCCCGGCACAGGCAAATCCATGCTGGCCAAGCGCCTGCCTGGTATTCTGCCACCGCTGGAACGAAAAGAAAGCATGGAAACCACCAAGATATACTCAGTGGCGGGACTCCTGCCCGCCAATAGTGGATTGGTTCGCCAACGCCCTTTTCGCAGTCCGCACCATTCCACCAGTGCTGCCGCACTGGCTGGTGGTGGAGCCACCTTTCGTCCCGGCGAAGTCAGTCTGGCTCATGGCGGTGTGCTTTTCCTAGATGAGCTGCCGGAATTCAGTCGGGAAAGTCTGGAAGTGCTGCGCCAACCCATCGAGGACGGCTGCATCACGGTAAGCCGTGTAGCCGGTAGCGCCACCTATCCAAGCCGATTTATGCTGGTAGCCGCCATGAATCCCTGCAAGTGCGGCTATTATGGACATCCCACGCACCCCTGCACCTGCTCGCCTTCCTCCATTGACCGCTACCGCAGCCGCATCAGCGGACCGCTTTTGGACCGCATCGACCTGCATGTGGAAATGGAGCCGATCGCCTACGAGGAGTTGCGCGGCGGTACCGGCGGTGAAAGCAGTGCCAGCATCCGTGCCCGTGTAATGGCTGCCCGCAAAATCCAGCAGCAACGTTATCAGGACCCCTGCTATCGGGGCGTATTGTACAATTCCGATTTGACCAGCGCGCAAATCCGCCGTGCCTGCATCCTGACGCCCGATGCCGAAATGATCCTGCACAGCGCCTATGATCGGATGGGACTTTCTGCACGCGGATATGACCGTATTCTGCGCGTTGCACGAACCATTGCCGATTTAGCCGGGGAACAAGATATTGGTGCCGAAGCCTTGCTGGAAGCACTCCAGTATCGTGCGCTGGATAAAAAGAGTTCCTTTCGCTGATTCATATACTACACTGTAAAAAAGAGAGGTAAGAACTATGAGTGAAAACAAGAAATTGCGCAGCGGCCAGTTTAATGTAGACGTTGAGGAAAAGCCTCTGCTGTGGACGGACCGCAAGCGCTGGCTGGGTATGCCCATTACCTTTACCCGCTACACCTTGAACGAGGACAAGCTGCTGGTAAACACCGGCCTTGTCAGCCTGCATGAAGAAGAAGTGCTGCTGTATCGTGTCCGTGATATCAGTGTCCGTCAGAGCTTTGCCGAGCGCTTGTTCGGCGTGGGCACCGTGTGCGTCAGCTCCACCGATGTGAGTGTTCCGCACCTGGACCTGCTGCATGTGAAAAATCCCCGCAAGGTAAAAGAGGTACTGAGCAAATGCGTCGAACTCAGCCGCCACCGCAACGGTATTCGCTCTACCGAGTTGATGAGCGATGCCGGTTCCGGCGCTGAATCTCCCATTGATGCAGATGGCGACGGTATCCCGGACTGCCTGGAAAACGATTCTAACGAAGATTAACCATTAAAAAAGCGCCTGTCCTCCGGCACAAACCGGAAACAGGCGCTTTTCTTTTACTTTTTTCTATTTTTAACGCATTACTTTTTGTTGTTGTACTTTTCCTGCAGCGCTTTTACCACGTTGGGCGTAACAAACTTGGATACATCACTGCCATAGCAGGCAGCTTCCTTTACTACGCTGGAGGACAAATAGCTCCAGCTGATGCTGGTTGCAAAGAACATTGTGTCCACATCCGGCATCAGTGCACGGTTTGTCTGAGCCAACTGCATTTCCACGTCAAAGTCCGTCACGGCGCGCAAGCCACGCACCAGAACCGTTGCACCATGTTCTTTTGCGAAATTCACGGTCAGTCCGTCAAAGCTTTCCACGGTTACATTCGGCATATCCTTACAACATTCACGCAGCAGCTTCACACGTTCTTCCAACGTAAAAAGCGGATTCTTTGCACTATTGATCAAAACCGCCACGATCAGATGATCATTGATATGCGCGGCACGTTGAATAATATCGAGATGTCCTTTTGTCACCGGATCAAAACTGCCCGGATAGACTGCAATCGCCATATTGATTTCCTCCGTCTGCCAAAATAGCGGCAGAATTGTTTCTGCGATGTATTTGCACACTGCCTGTATAGTAAAGCACTTTACCCGCCAATTATCAAGGTATCCACGCATATCTGCGTACATTTCTCATTTTCTTTGCTTTTCATAATTTGCTTGACCATGCCGCCGGGGAAATGATATAGTTAACCCAGTGGCCTGTCCACTTTTTCGGCAAAATTCGCATAACCTTCTTTGCACACATCAACTCATTTTTTCGGAGAGGACCTTTCTATGAATCAGAAAAAACTCACGCGCTGTGCCTATACCATTCTGACAGGGTTCGGCACCATTGCGCTTAGCGTATTATTCTTTTTTGTGGTATATCAATTTCCTGCGCTGAAGGCCTTTGCCAGCCAGATTCTGAATATTCTTGCCCCGTTTTTATACGGTGGCGTAATTGCCTATCTGCTGCGTCCTCTGTGTAACTGCTACGAAGATTTCTTCAAAAAGCATCTGCCCAGCCAGTACCAAAAAACCGCTGAAAACCTGGCAGTTGCGCTTAGTATCTTTTCCGGCCTGCTTTTGGTCGCCCTTTTGTTGCTTTTGATTTTACCTCAGCTGCTGAACAGCCTGCTTACACTGGCACAAACGCTGCCCGGTGAAATCAAAAACTTCGTAATCTGGATCAGCCAGTATCTGAAAAATTCGCCTGACATTCTCTCCTGGCTGGAACAGGCATACCGCACCATCAG
>JAHHRK010000034.1 GCA_020025795.1 Faecalibacterium sp.
GGGCTGGCGCAGGGCAGATAACAAATTTTTGCAAAAGCCGATTGCCAATTCTGCAAAAGGCCGGAGCATGGATTGTTTTGCTCGTAGCGGCGTGGTATAATGCGGGTAAAAAACGGCGCTGCACCGTACGGAAGTGAAAAGAAAAATAAGCAAATGCGCTTGCGAAAGGAGAAATGGATATGGCAAAACTGGAAGTATTCCTCCGTAAAGATTTTGATCAGCTGCTGGAAGAAATCGAAGATTGCATTCTGGAAGGCAGCATGTCCGCTTCGCTGGAGGATTCCAGCGATTTTGTCCGCGGCGGCGCAAGATGCAGCGTGCGTGTGTTTGAACGTTACAGCATGATGGGCGGCAACCGCGTCAGCCTGAGCGTAACGCTGTTTCAAAATGAAACAGACGAGGTATATGTTTCTGCCATTGCCGCCGGCGGTAGCCAGGGCGTGCTTTTTAAGGTGAACACCATTGGCGAAGAAGCTTTTCTGGACGAATTGCGGGAGATTCTCTGTCCGTAAAGAAAATGCACAAAAACTGCGTGGGAGGTGCAGATATGCAGTGTCCTTATTGTGATGGTGAAATGCAGTACGGCTATATCAAATGTGAACGTCCGTTTGTATGGAGCCCCAACAAAAAGATTCATTTGATCAACATAAAAAGAAAAGAGGATATCCAGCTTAGTCAGGGATTTTGGGATGGGTGCTATGTAGAAGCATATGTTTGCCCAGCGTGCAAAAAAATGGTTCTGGATATTCCCGACGAAAAATAAATTTTGGATTTTTGCAACATCTGGGACGGCTGATTCGTATATAAGGCAGAAAATTCCAAAACGAAAAAGCTGAAAAGGAGAAACCCAGATGAAGAAGATGCTTGTAATTGCAATTTGTATTCTGCTGGCGCTGGTGGTTGTGGCGTGCGGCAGCCAGCCGAACGATTTGCCTCAGGAAAACGCCAATGCCGAAGAACAACAGTTTCAGATTCCGAACCCGTTTGTCGACTGCGCAACCATGGATGACGCAGAGCTGACCGCAGGTTTTTCTGTGACTTTACCGGAAAGTGTACCGGGCGGCGCACAGCAAACCGCCATTCGCGCCACCGAAAACGGCATGATTGAAGTGCTGTACGGCGGCGAGGAAAAGCAGGCTTGTCTGCGCAAGGGAATTGGCGCAGAGGACATCAGCGGCGATTACAATCTATATGAAACCACCGAAGAAATTGCGGTGGGTGATGTGACGGTCACGGTAAAAGGCAACGGCGGCAAGCTGTATCTTGCTACCTGGACCAGCGGCGAATACAGCTTTGCCGTAAGCGTAAGCGATGGCTTGTCGCAGGAGGACATGACGGCATTGGTTTCCCAGGTTGCATAAAACAAAAAAGGAATGTTACCATGAAACGAAATTTGGGGATTGCCACTTGTGGTTTGGCGTGCTGCCTGTGCTCGGAAAATGTGACCTGCAAAGGCTGTCGGGCAGGCGACTGCGCGGACAAAGCAACGTGCGAAAATCTAAAGTGCAGTGCAGAAAAGCATTTTGCCCACTGCTATGAATGTCCGGAGGACTGCCGCAAGGGGCTTTTGCGAAAAATCAAGCCCTATGCCTTTACCCAGTTCGTGAAGCGGTACGGCGAAGAAAAGCTGCTGGACTGTCTGGAGCAAAATGAGAAAAACGGCGTGGTTTACCATCGGGAAGGCATCAACGGCGACTATGATGATTTCGACGATGTGGAAAAACTGATTGCGTTTATCCAGACGGGAAAACGCTGAAACGCATTTTTTCTGAAAATTTGTATCAAAAAAGGGACAGTATCCTGTTTTGGATACGGTCCCTTTTGTATTGTATTACAGCGCCCAGACGGTGGGGTCAGTGGTGGAAATCGCGGTAGCACCGGCTTCCAGCGCAGCCATTACGTCTTCTTTGTCGGCAATCAGGCCCCCTGTCAAAATCGGGGTGGAAACCATGTTGCAGATTTTGTGCAGCGTTTTGGGCATGGTGCCGGGCAGAATATCAATGTAATCCGGCGCGATTCCGGCAGCTTTTTGCAGGCCTGCCAAACCCAGCGAGTCAAACACAAACACACGCAGAATGGCGCATAGATTCAGCTCCTTGGCCCGGCGGATAAAGCTCTGGCGCGTGGAGATGATGCCGTCGGCACAGGTGGCCTGTTGCAGATAATCCACGGCAATTTCCTTGCTGGCAAGGCCGGTAATCAAATCGGCATGAACCAGCGCCAGTTTGCCTGCCTGTTTGACCTGACGCACAATGTCCGCGATGCTGCAAATATCGCCGTACAGTATAAAAACCACCTGAATATTACTGCACGTAAGGCATTTTTGCAGGCCCTGCTCGTCCTTGATTGCCGCAATGATGGGGTTGTCGGCCAACGCATCGGCCAGCGCCTTTCGTTTATCCATGGGTGCCTCCCAAAGCGTGATTTTAGCTTTTCAGCATGGATTAGGGTAACATAAAAAAAGCAAAAAAACAAGGAAGCCTCTGCGATGGCAGAAGCTTCCTTTTGTGCGTATAGGGTTACAGATTTCGCGTGGCAACTACGTCCACGCCGGTTCCGCACACATCGTGCAAAACCACGTCGCCAATCCGTACCGGGGCAGTGACCAAAACGCTGTCCAGCGCAGCCATTACATCAAACAGCTTTTCTTTCGGCACAGGCGCGGCGGTTTTCACCGTGCAGCGCGGATACAAGCCGCCTTCGGCACGGACGGTGCTGGTCAAAATGCGGGTGGGATGGGTCAGTTCTTCTTTGCCATAGGCGGCGCCATTGGGGCAGGCGTTGCCGGTCACGGAATAATTGTTGGTTTCGTCTACCTTTAAGTGGCAGCCTTTGGGGCAGCAGATGCAAATCACTTCTTTCATAGCTTAACCCTCCTCCACGGTAATGTGCAAGGTATCCAGCGGCGCACGCTCCAGCAAAACACGCGGCAGCGCAATGCGCTCCATTTCGCCGGGTGCCATGTGCTCTCGCTTAAACTGGGCAATCACGGTATTGCCGCTCTTGACTACGATTTTACTTTGCGCAAAAATGCGCCGCACGCGGAACGATACGTTCACGCTCTTTTCCACGCCGTTCAACCGAATGTACTGGGGCACGGTGTAGCCAATGTCCGCGCCGGTTTCCAGCTGGAACACGCGGCCTTCCGGCACAGGCCCATTCAGCACATATCGCGCAGCCGCAGCACCAGCCAGCTCGCTTTCGCCGGATACGAAGTCTACCAAATCATGCACATGAACTACGTTGCCGCAGGCGAACACGCCGGGCATACTGGTTTCCATGTTTTCGTAGACATACGCGCCCTTGGTGTGGGGGTCGATGCGGATGCCTGCCTGACGCGTCAGCTCGTTTTCGGGAATCAGACCCACGCTGAGCAGGATGGTGTCCACATCAAATTCCATTTCCGTGCCGGGAATCGGCTTGTGGTCGGGGCCGATTTCTGCAACGATGGCCTTTTCCACACGGGTCGTGCCTTGGATGTCCACGATGGTGTGGGACAGATACAGCGGAATATCAAAGTCGTTCAGGCACTGCACGATGTTGCGCGTCAGGCCGCCGGAATAGGGCATTACTTCCACGCAGGCCAGAACTTTGGAACCTTCCAACGTCATGCGGCGCGCCATAATCAGGCCAATATCGCCGGAGCCCAGAATCAGAACACGCTTGCCCACCAGACAACCTTCCATATTCACATAGCGCTGCGCTGCACCGGCGGTGTAAATACCGGCAGGGCGCGTGCCGGGTGTGCCAATCGCACCGCGTGTGCGCTCACGGCAGCCCATGCCCAGCACGATACTCTTGGCTTCGATGATTTGATAGCCGTTTTCCTTGGAAACGCAGTGCACCTTTTTCTCCGGCGTTACCTCCAGAACCATGGTGTCCAGCTGCACTTTCACGCCGGTATCTTTCAGCATTGCTGCATAGCGGCCTGCGTATTCCGGCCCGGTCAGCTGTTCGCCGAAGCGGTGCAGGCCAAAGCCGTTATGAATACATTGGTTCAGAATACCGCCCAGCTCCTTGTCACGCTCTAAAATCAGAATGTCACGCAGACCGTTTTCCCATGCTTTCAGCGCAGCAGCCAGACCCGCAGGTCCGCCGCCGATTACCACCAAATCAACCATTGTCGTTTCCTCCCTGCTTTGTTTTGCACAGCAGCACGTTGGTGCCGGCCTTGTCTTGCAGCACGTCCAGCGGGTCTATGCCAAGCTCGCTGCAAATCAGCTCCAGTACGCGCGGCCCACAAAAACCGCCTTGGCAGCGGCCCATACCGGCTCCGGCGCGGCGCTTGACGCCATCAATGGAAACGGCAGGAATTTCGCCGTGGAGCGCATCCAGAATTTCACCTTCGGTAATGGTTTCGCAGCGGCAGATCACGCGGCCGTAGGCTGGGTTTTCGCGTACCAGCTTGGCTTTTTCTTCGGGGGAAAGGGACTTGAATCGCACCTGACGGCGGCCGTCCTGATAATCGGTTTTCTTTGCACCCAGTGCACCATGCGCCGCCAGCATCTGCACGGCTTCTTCGGCAATGGCAGGTGCAGCGGACAAACCGGGCGATTTGATGCCGGCCAAATCAATAAAGCCGGGAATGCTTTCTTCAATGACGAAATCGTCCTTGTCCACATTGGCACGCACACCGGCAAAATTGCGGATGGATTCGCCAAAGTTGATGCTGGGCACGCTGCGGCAGGCAGTCGCTTTCACAAAGGCCAGACCTTCGGCGGTGCAGGCGGTGTCGTCACCAGCCACCAGCTGGGCATTGGGGCCTACAATCAGGTTTCCGTGGACGGTAGGCGCAACCAAAACGCCTTTGCCCAGCTTGTTGGGACACTGGAAAATTACACGGCCCACGCGTGTACCTTCGCTTTTATCCAGCAGATAATATTCGCCGCGTGCAGGCAGAATGTGGAAGTTCGGCGCAGCCAGCAGGGCATGAACCTTTTCCGCAGAAACACCGGCTGCATTGATGATGTAACGCGCCTGTACTTCGCCGCCGGGGGTGGACAGGGTATAAGTATCTCCGCTGTGTGCAATGGCTGTGACAGGGCAGCTGCGGCGCAGCTCCACACCGTTGCGGACGGCGACTTCTGCCATGGCCAGTGCAAACTCCCAAGGGTTCACGATGGCGGCGCTGGGCGCATACAAAGCACCTGCTACGTCAACAGAAAGGTTCGGCTCCATGGCAAGCGTTTCGTCACGGGTCAAAAGCTGAAGCTCCGGCACACCGTTCGCCACGCCGTTTTCGTACAAGTGCTGCAAATGGGGCAGCTCTTCCGGGCTGAGCGCCAGCACCAGACTGCCGCACTGATTGTACGGCACGTCCAGCCGTGTGCAAATCTCCTTTGCCATGGCCACGCCTTCCACATTCAGCCGTGCCATTTTTGTGCCGGGAGCCGGGTCGTAGCCGGCGTGCAGAATAGCGCTGTTGGCCTTGGTGGTGCAGCAGGCTACATCGTTTTCCGCTTCCAGAATCACGATGCTGGCCTGATAACGGGACAAAGCATAGGCTGTGGCTGCACCCACGATGCCGCAGCCGATAATGGCGATGTCATACATAAAAATCCCTCCTGTAACGGGGCGTTTGCCGGAAAAGCAAGTCCCTGTTTTGATAGCCTTTCTCTGAATTTTGCATAAAAAAAGAGCGCAGCGAACAAAGGCAGTGCCTCGGTTCGTTACGCTCTTTCTCTGTGAACAAACAGCATTGTTACTATTATGATACGCTGCCCACTGCCAAAAAGCAAGGAAAAAACAGCGTGAAAAATTCTTTGTGCAAATCGATGTTTTGGGCTGTGCAGCTATGGGTAAAATGCGAAGAAAAAAGCCCTTTGCCTGCGGCTACGGTGACCATGTCACGGATAGAAACCGGCAAAGGGTGCTATACTCCCTACACATATTATATAGGAGGCTTTTTTATGAAAGTTGTAAAACGTGTGATGCTGGCTTTGGCGGCGGTGTTGGCCGCAATATCCCTGTCCGCTTGCAGCGGCGCAGACTATACCCAGATTTCCATGGACGAAGCGGCACAGCTGATGCAGCAGGAAACAGATTTCGTTCTGCTGGATGTGCGCACCCCAGAAGAATACGCCGGCGGACATATCCCCGGCGCAATCAATGTGCCCAACGAAACCATTGGCAGCGACCCCATTGATGCACTGCCCAATAAGGAGCAGAAAATTCTGGTCTACTGCCGCAGCGGCAACCGCAGCAAAATGGCGGCTGCCAAGCTGGCCGAGCAGGGCTATACCAATATCGTGGAAATTGGCGGCATCCAAAGCTGGAGCGGCGCAGTCACCACAGACTAAACCACACGAAACCGGCCATGCTTACTGCAAAGACCGCAGCCCCTTTTCATCCAGAATCTCGATGGCGCCGCGGTGCAGCTTGACCAGACCTTCGTTCTGGAAATAGCGCAGCATCCGGGTGACGACCTCGCGTGCGCTGCCCATATGGTTGGCGATTTTTTCGTGGGTGATTTTCAAAAGGCTGCTTTCTTCCAGTGCGCTTTCTTCCAAAAGGAAATTGGCAAGGCGCTTATCAAAGCTCTTCCACATGATTTGCTCGATGAGCCACATGGCTTCGGAAAAGTAGCTGGCAATCACTTCGTTGATGTAATTGGACACCGGGAGCGATTGTTCCATCAGCTGTTTGAAAACGGCCGGCGGAACGACCCAGAATTCGGTGTCTTTTTCTACGGCTACGGTGGTATCGAACTGGATGCTGCGCATGGTGCAGGACGCAGAGAACAGGCACACATCGTGCTCGAACAGGCGGAACAGGGTGATTTCGCGCCCATCCTCCGAAGTGAAATAGACGCGCAGCTGGCCGCTGCAAATCAGCAATAGGCCCAGGCAGTCCATAGCGCCGTGGTGTACGATTTCGCCTGCCTTTGCGGTGCGCAAAACGGCGGAACGGGTCAAAAGTGCCTGCTGGTCCGGCGTAAGGTCGTCCCAAACAGGGAAGTAAGACGAAAGATCCAAAACGATCCCTCCTTTATGGGTATCAATCAATATAAATACCAGTATAAAAGGGAAGGGCGCATCTGTCAATTCATACTGTTTGGTGATAATATCACAGAAAAACAACTTGGTTTGCGGTATAGTATCCTCAACGCAAATGCACAAATAAAAATAAAGGAGTGGCTGATATGTCCGCTATGAATATGAATCACGAACAGTTTAACCAGATCGTCCGCGAGGAGAAAAAGCTGGCTTTGATTGAATACTCTGCACCCTGGTGCGTGTACTGCCGCCGCATTGCGCCGGCCTTCAACAAGCTGGCCGAACAGTATGCGGACCGCTTGACCATTGCGCAGGTGAATATCGACGACGAGCCGGATCTGGCAAAGGAATACCAGATCGAGCTGGTGCCCACGCTGGTTTTGTATAAGGACGGCCAGCCGGTGGACAATATCGTTGCGCCGGAATCCAAGGCCAAGATCGAAGAATTTATCAACAAGTACCTGTAAGGATAGAAAGAAGGAATCACCATGGAACACATTTATGATATGCTCATCGTGGGCGGCGGCCCCGGCGGATACACCGCAGCGATGTACGCAGCACGCTCCGGCCGCGACGCAATCGTTTTGGAGAAGCTGTCCGCAGGCGGCCAGATGGCGCTGACCAGCGACATCGACAACTACCCCGGCTTTGAAGAAGGCGTGGACGGCTTTACCCTGGGCGAAAAGATGCAGCAGGGCGCAGAGCGCTTCGGCGCAAAGACCGAGCTGGCAGAGGTGTTTTCCTTGCAGCTGGATGGCCCGGTAAAGTCCGCGGAAACCAGCGAAGGCACTTTCTACGGCCGTACCGTGGTGCTGGCAACCGGCGCAAGCCCCCGTCTGCTGGGCGTGGAAGGCGAGCAGGAAATGACTGGCCGCGGCATCCACTACTGCGCAGCCTGCGACGGCATGATGTACCGCGGCAAGACCGTTGTGGTCGTGGGCGGCGGCAATACCGCTGTTGAGGACGCACTGCTGCTGTCTCGTGTAGCAGAAAAGGTGATTCTGGTACACCGCCGCGACTCGCTGCGTGCCACCAAGATTTACCATGACCCGCTGATGCAGGCAGAAAACATTGAGATTCGCTGGAACAGCGCCATTGATGCACTGGTGCGCGACGAAAAGCTGACCGGCGTGAAGCTGCGCGATACCGTTACCGGCGAAATCTCTGAGCTGGCTTGCGACGGCGTGTTCGTCAGCATCGGTCGTGCCCCGGCAAACGAGCTGGTTAAAGGCAAGGTGGAGCTGGACGAAGCCGGCTACATCAAGGCAGATGAAAGCACCCGTACCAGCGTGCCCGGCGTTTACGCAGTAGGCGACGTGCGCACCAAGGCAATGCGTCAGGTGGTTACCGCTGTGGCAGACGGCGCTGTGGCAACCCACTATGCCGAGGAATATCTGGCTACCCTGTAAGAAAAACAGCCGGATTACAATTGAACAAAAACAACGAAAATTCCGTGGAGAAAATTCACGGAATTTTTTGTTGAAAAATAAGCGAAATTGCACAAGAAAGTCCGTTGCACCCGTGGCAGTAACGTGCTATGATGGGGGAAAAGCAAGTCGTACTGCTAGTACAGAAGCGGGGAGGGAATACTTATGAAGATGGAAACAATCGCACTTTCCGTGGACCGCAAGGTCACGCTGACCGCCTATTTGCAGGAGGTTGGCGGGCCGTTTGCTTATGTAAAGTGCCGTCCGGCTGTTTTGATTTTGCCCGGCGGCGGATACCAGTACTGCTCCAAGCGTGAGATGGACCCTGTGGCCTATGGCTTTTTGCAGGCTGGTTTCCAGACCTTCATTTTGAATTATTCCGTGAAAAAAGATGCCGCCTGGCCTGCGCCTTTGAACGATTACGACCAGGCTATGGACGTGATTCGCCAGAATGCCAGGGTGTGGAATCTGTTCCCGGATAAAATCGCCGTCATTGGCTTTTCCGCAGGCGGACACCTGGCGGCGGCTGCGGCAACCATGTCGCGCCAGCGCCCCAATGCGGCCATTTTGGGCTATGCAGTGGCTGGCGAAGACGTAAAGGTTTGCCTGCCCAGTGCGCCCGATACCATTGATTTTGTGGACGCACGCACCTGCCCCTGCTTCTTGTTTGCAACCCGCAACGACAAGGTAGTGCCCATCCAGAACAGCATCCGCTTTATGGACGCACTGGCTCGTGCAGATGTGTCCTTTGAAAGCCACATCTACGCCTACGGCCCCCACGGATTTTCTACGGCGGACAGCTCGGTGCAGAATCCGTCTGACCCGGTTTGTGCGCGTGTGCCCAACTGGCAGAAGGACGCCATCGGCTGGCTGCGCGATTTGTTCGGCGATTTCAGCGAGAACGGCATGACCAAGCCGAAGATAGGCCACTACGCCACCGCCGACCGGGAGCCAACGCTGTCTTTGGACTGCACAGTGGGCCATGTGCTGCAAAACCCCATTGCACAGAAAAAGCTGCTGCCGCTTCTGCGCACCTCCATGGCACAGAAAATGCTGGAGCCTTTGCAGGAAAACGTGGGCCTGACCCCCAACAGCGAAGGCGCGGCAAGGCTGAAAGATTGTAAAATGGTGCTGCGCGGTGTGCTGGGCTTTATGCGCTGCCCGGAAACCATTATGGACTTGCTGGACCGCAAGCTGAAAAAAATTCCCAATGTGCAGGCAAAGCGCTGAAGGCTGATGGAAGAAATATCAGTCATAATGCTGTGCGTTTTGCATCTGTCGTTGAAAAAATTGGGGAAATATTAACAAAGAAAGCGATGCAGCGTAAATTGCAGTTGACGTAGCTTTTACATGATGGGTAAAATAGAAACGTCGGGCTTTGTCGAAATTGCCCGTATGAAACCCTGAAGCAGCCAAATCACAAAGAGCGTTGCGTCGGCTTTTTTCCGCCGACGGTATCCAAACGCCTCTTTGTAAAGAATGGAGCGAACAGAATGAGTATTTTCAACGTGTTTACGTTAATGGGCGGCATCGCCATGTTCCTGTACGGCATGGACATGATGGGTAAAAGCCTGGAGCAGACCGCTGGCGGTAAGCTGCAGGATATCCTGAGCAAGATGACCTCCAGCCCGCTGCGTGGACTTTTCCTCGGTTTGGCTGTTACGGCAGTCATCCAGTCCAGTGGTGCAACCACCGTTATGGCAGTCGGCTTTGTAAACTCCGGCTTGATGCAGCTGCGCCAGGCAATCGGCGTGATTATGGGTGCCAACGTGGGTACTACTGTCACAGGCTGGCTGCTGGCTTTGTCCGGCCTGCAGGGTGACAGCTTCCTGACACAGATGCTGAATCCCAACGCATGGAGCCCGATTCTGGGCTTTATCGGCGTGTTCATGTTCATGATTTGCAAGGACCCCAAGCGCGGTATCGGCAAGATTCTGCTGGGCTTTTCCATTTTGATGTTCGGTATGCAGACCATGACCAACGCCATGAGCCCGCTGGCAGGCGAACAGTGGTTCATGAATCTGTTCTTGTCCTTCCAGAACCCGCTGCTGGGTATGCTGGCAGGTGCTGTGCTGACGGCTCTGCTCCAGTCTTCTTCGGCGGCTGTGGGCGTTTTGCAGGCACTTTCGGCGACGGGCGCAGTTACCTATTCGTCCGCCATGCCGATTATCATGGGCCAGAACATTGGTACCACGATTACCGCACTGCTTTCCTCTACGGGTGCAAACAAGAACGCAAAGCGTACCGCTTGTGTGCATCTGTACTTTAACCTGATTGGTTCGCTGGTGTTCCTGGGCGGTTTCTACGGCCTGAATGCACTGGTGCATTTCTCGTTCTTTAATATGGCTACCGATACCTTTGGTATTGCGGTGGTGCATACCCTGTTCAACCTGATTACCACGGCACTGCTGCTGCCTGCAACCAACCTGCTGGAAAAGCTGGCCATCCTGACGGTGCCCGATCGGGAAGATGTGGACGCAGAACAGCAGTCTCTGCTGGACGAGCGTCTGCTGTCTACGCCTTCGGTTGCAGCTGGCCGTGCATACCTGACCGGTATGGATATGGCAGAAATCAGCCGTGTATCTCTGTTGCAGTCTATGGCGCTGACTCATACCTGGAACACAGATTTGGCAAAGCAGGTTTGCCGCGAAGAAGATGCGGTTGACCATTACGAGGACGTTCTGGGCAGCTACCTGGTCAAACTGTCGGCAAAGCATCTGTCGCCGGAGGACCACCGCAAGGTAAACACGTTGCTGTATACCATCAGCGACTTTGAGCGCATCAGCGACTACTCCACCAATCTGGTGAAGATGGCAGAGGAAATCCACGAGAAGGATATCCACTTCAGCCAGGCCGCACAGGACGATCTGCATGTGCTGGAAGCTGCTGTGCGCGATATTCTGGAGCGCACCGTGGATGCATTCCAGAAGGTGGACGTATACGGTGCAAAGAAGATCGAGCCGATGGAAGAAGTTGTCGACGAGCTGGTGCGCGAGGTGAAAGCACGCCATATCGCACGCTTGCGCGAAGGTACTTGCACCATCGAGTATGGCTTTGTGCTGGACGAGCTGCTGATCAGCTACGAGCGTGTGGCAGACCACTGCTCCAATATCGCTGTTGCGATTGTGGAGATCGCAGAGAATAAGTTCGATACCCACGCTTATCTGGGCGAACTGAAGTACAGCAGCAACGAAGCCAATGCCGCTTTCGAGCGCCGCTATGAAAAGTATCTGGATCGCTACGCTCTGACGGAGAACGAAAAATCCGAAACCGAGCAGAAAAAGCGTGACAAGCACGAGTGGAAAAAGCACTAAAAATTAGAAATCTATAAAACTGGAAACGGCAGCATTTGAGGAACTTCTCAAGTGCTGCCGTTTTTTGTGTTATATGCGCAGGAACGGTTTCGGAAATTGGTGGGTTTGCCCCTTGGTGCAAACTGTTTTTTTCAGGATGCGTGTGATATAATCGGCTTAATCCAAGGATGGAATCATCCGTTGTCGTGATTTGTCGGGAGAACTTAGCCGACACTGCGCGGCGAACGTCTAAGCAAAGCTGGAAAGGATGTTATCTATGCAAATGAACAAATGGATCAAGATTGCCATTACCGTAGCAATCATAATGCTGAGTGCGGTCATCGGGATGCAGTTTGGTGCAACGCTGGATCACGCTGGGATACTCGGTGAAATCGCATGGAATGTGAATTTGATGGAAGTGACGGGTGTCGTGTTTGCAATTGCGGCGGCGAGCGGCTGCCTGCTTTATTTTACCGACGACAAAAAGTAACGGGGCAAGCAGTGCGGCGGACAAGAAAAAGTGATTGTGCTTTGTCCGGCACTGTGCCACAGAATCCTTCCATTAAAAGAAAGATTTGCGCAGGCAGGCAGATGAATTGCCATCAGAAAGGGGCGACTCTTATGAAAAATACCGGAAAATGCCCAAAGTGTGGCGGAACAGACTTGATTTTGGTGCCCGGAACCAAGGGCGCTTACGGCGCAGGAAATAACATTCAGCTGGGAATGACCATTTGGTCTGCGGTGCTGGTCAACCGATATGTGTGCGCCAATTGCGGCTATTCGGAAGAATGGATCGATCAAAAAGATTTGGAAAAGTTGAAAGAAAGATTTCGTTAAACCATGAAGAAAAGTAAAATCATGACGGTCCTGGCTTCGGCCGTCCTTGCCGTGTGGATTCTGTCCACGGCCATCGCTACGCCGATTTTGTTCCGACCGTTTTATTATCTGCACATCGACTACCTGGAGCTGCCGGGCATATCAGGCAAAGAGGCAGCGCAAATTGAACAGGCGTATAATGAGATCGTAGATTACTGCATCGGCCTTTCCGGCAAATTTTCGGCAGGCGATTTTCCGTTTTCGCCGCAAGGCGCGCAGCATTTTCAGGACGTGCGGCATCTGTTCCAGCTGAACCTGGTACTGTTGGCGCTGAGTATTCTGGTGCTGGGGCTGCTTTGGCTTATCTGCAAAAAATGCAGGCTGACCGCTTATCGCTTTTTGGGCTTTGGGCCGCTGTTCTGGGCATCGGCTTCGCTTTTGACCGTGTTTGCGGTGGTGAGCGTGCTGGCTTCGCTCAACTTCAATACGGCCTTTACCATATTCCATAAGCTGTTCTTTCCCGGCAAGAATAACTGGATTCTCTCTTACAAAACCGACCCCATCATCTCGGTGCTGCCGCAGGTGTTCTTCCGCAACTGCGCCCTGCTGATTTTGGGCGTTATGGTCGTGTTGTGCGTCGTGTTCATCTGCATCGATATCCGAAAGAGAAAAAAGCTTGTGTTGGTTCACGCCTGACGGTTTATGCGATAAGGAGGCAACTTTATGAAAACACGCAAAGGGAAAATCATGCTTGTGCTGGCGGCGGCTATTGCCGTTATTGCCGCTTTGGGAATCGTGGTGCACAGCAGCCGAACGCAGGCGGAACGCTACATTTCCGAAAAAGAGGCAAATAAGTACAAGCTGGAGGATACCACAGTTCCCGAAGCAACACCCACACCGGCCCCCACGGCAATACCAGGCCCGGACAAGGTAGATGTGATGATTCAACGGGGAATTGCGCTGGACAGGATGTCCGAAGAAGATGCGGACGCCCTGTGTTCCCTTGTGAAACAAGCGAATCGGATGATTGAGTCAAACGTAATCTACTACGGGTTCTTTCAGCGGCTGGCTGACCCGGACGACCTGCTCTGGAATTGTTTTGAGCAAACCGGCGAAGTTCAGATCGGGTGGTTTTATGATGGAAAGATTTCTAAACCTGACGTGATGAAAGAAGAAAACTTGACCGAAGACGAATTCTGTGAAAAGTACGGAGAACCGATCGTTATGTATAACGATCACGATGCCGAAGATTTCGCACAGATGCTGGAACAGTGCCGAGATACCGTTGTAAACGAGGCGCTGCGCAGCGATTTGCAGTATGTCATAGACGAAGTGCGGCTTGCAGCCGAAACCCATGACGTCACCCATGTGGAAAAGATGTATCACGTTCTGCACGACATGGATTATTTCCTGCTGAATTACCGCCTGGATACCGAGGGACAGTACATTCGGGATAAATCCACCATCTCCAAGTATTATGGTGTGCTTGCCGTATATGGGGAACAGCACGAATGAGCTGTATGCTTTGAAAAGCTGTTTGGCAAAGTTGGATTTATCGGAGATCTGAACAATCAGAAACGGAGGTTCTCGATTGAAAAAGACAGTGAAAATTATGGTTGGTATTGTCGTTCTGCTGATTGTTGTAATTGGCCTTGTGTGGCAATTCTTTCCCATATATTTTCTGCGTGGAATCAAGGCAAATGAAATTGCCGTAATCAAAGTGTTAGATGCAAATAATGGAAATGAATTTGATGTTACGGATTCAAATGATATTTTATATATTTCCAGTAACATTCAACAAATCGCATTCAGAAAAAAAGAGATTTCTTCTGTTGCAGGGCCTTGGTATCGGTTAGGATTCGTAAATGAAAACGGAGAGGAAATTGGCTCTTTAGGGATTCAAAATCATCGTGTGGTACGAAAGGAGCTTTCTTCGAAGAAATCAATTCTCTTCTTCTGTACGGGGGAAATTGGCGAAATCGGCGATTATCTTGAGAACTTGGAAAGCATACAATTTCCGGATTACAATAAAGACCCCGATTTCCCTTACAATGAGAACGATGAAAGCGGTCAGGCAGATTCTAATTTATTGGATGGTTTGGTAAACAAAGCAGCGCATTGTTTGGACGCACCAGATTAGAAAGCGTCCGCCAAAAGGTTTCAGTATTTCGCTGCTTGTATCGCCGCAGGAGGAAAAAGGCAAGAACACTTGCAGGAGAGTACGCATGAAAGAAAAATGGATGCGTTGTGTAGGGAAAGGCTTTACCATTTATTTGGCCGTAACCGGGCTTACGTCGCTGGTTAGCTGGCTCATTCTGGTTCCCGGAGATAAAATCCTTGCAGCGATGGGGTTGCAATGGCGAAATTGGGCTAATTTGACACTGGCA
>JAHHRK010000035.1 GCA_020025795.1 Faecalibacterium sp.
GCATCCGCGTGCTTGTTGGCAATCGAGTTGAACAGCCATGCCGATGCCGGCTGGGCCTTGCCATCCATCAGGTGATTTTTGTACTGCTTCCAATGAGCCATCTTGAACCACAACTCATTGTCCACAATGCGTCGGTCCAAAGCTGCCTTACCGTTTCGGTATTGCTGTAAAATCTGCGTTGCCTGTGCCACCTGTACTGCGCCGATGGGCGGCAGCGTCTGCTGTTTTGTATTTCCCATTTCTGTCATGAAATTGGCTCCTTTCCTGCTTTATATGCGAAAGAACTTAACGCTTCTGGGCGAAAGCTCCAGTGGGTCGTCTTGTATCGGCGGCGGCGCTGTGCGCTTGCGCGGAGAAATTGGGCTTTCCATTAGTACATATCTGCATTCATCGTAAATGTGATCTTCCTGTTCGGAGTTCACATCTTCCACATTTGCCGTGTCATACACCAGGTTCGGGATGGTTCGCAAAAAGTGCTTGCAGGTTTTGAACACCTGAAACATCGGTCTGCCATCTCTATCGAACGCCAGCCGATAATGAAACTGCATTTTTCCCGCCAAACGGGTGTTATCTCCCGGAAACCAGTGCAAAAAGTTCGGGCTGCGTTCCATCATGGCCGCAATACTTTCGCCTCGGCTCTCGTCAAAAATAGCCGGGTCTGCCACTGCGGTAATGACTTTTCCCTTCAGCATCGGGTCCGTATCCTCGATTTCGCGAATCCGTCTTGCCTGTTCTACCGGATCAATCCGCAAACCCGTGTTGGGGGTATCCGTACATCCGTAATACTCTCGAATCCGATACAATCGCCCTTCCTCATCGGCCGCATACCACCCCACCGAAAACGGCTTGGAAAAACCGAAGTCATATCCGCGCCAGATTTTCCAGTGGGCCGGAATCTCAAACGGCTCTACCACATGGGTCCAGCGCTGATCCTGATAATGCGCTGGATCATCTCTCCACTCGGTAAACACCTGACCCTCAAAGCTGTCCCATCGCCCATACAGCAGCGCCTGTTTTTCCGCCTCCGGCAATGCCGCAAGGCTTGCCAGATAGGCCGGATCGTTATCCAGCAGAATCTTATTGTCAAAAACGGTGCTGGGCACAAACACACGGCTGCGCTGTACTTTCAGCATCTTTCCCTTAGGACCTCGAATACTGTACGTTTCCGTCACTGGTGTCATGGGCGGTGCCGGCGAGATAAAACGTTCGCGCACCCATCCATGTCCCACACCGCCGGGGTTTGTGGCTGCTCGCATATATACGCGTGTACCAGGTCCTGTGGGTCGGTTTCGGCTCAGCATGTAGCTGTACTCTTCCCAGGTGAAGTGTGTTAGTTCATCAAAAGCGATAAAGTCATACGCCTTGCCCTGATAATTGATTCTGTCTTTTGCGTACTGCATACTGCCAAAGTAAATCTTTGCACCGCCCGGAAATTTCCAGCAATGTTCCGATGCGCTGTATACCGCATCCGGACAGGCACTTCCATACATCGTGCGGCTTCGGTCCACCAGATCCGTCAGCTGCGGGTAAGTTTTTCGCAAGATCAGCGCTCTGTAATGTGGAATATGAACCTGCCGCAGTGCCTCGGCCAAAAGCGCATCGCTTTTGCCGCCGCCTGCCGCTCCGCCATATAAAGCTTCTTCTTCCGGCCGCGCCAAAAAGTCCAACTGCCGTGGCTGTGGCTTCCAAACGATTTTTGCCGGGTCAATTGGCTGTCGCTTATTCATTTTCACGCACCTCCACAGGCTCGGGCGGTTCCACCTGCGGCAGCAGCACCACGCCGCTCACCGTTTCCTCTCGTTCCTGACCGCTGCGTTCATCCAGCGCCTTTGTCACTGCCGTAATATCTTTCAGCAGTGCCGTCAGATCTTTCATTTCGCCAGGCCGGTAATCCTGATTCAGCTCTGCTTTGTCCTCATACTTGCGCCCCAGTGCCTTTTCCTGCTGTTTTTGTAACCGCCGGGTTTCCGCAACCGTATGCGCCAGCATTTCACTCAACAGCGCTGCTGCTCGACGCATATTGCACTCGGTGCGGTCCCGGACGACGGACTCTTTCTTTTCTTTCTTCATCTCTGTCCTCCTTTCGGTCCGCATCCTCCAGCAACACCGTCCATCTGGATGCATTCGGTTCCATCCGCTGATTTTCCAGTTGTGCCAATCGTCGCTGACACCACTGTCCAAAATTTGACTCCATCTCTCCTCCGTAACTTTAAGTTACTTCTTTTGCATAAAAAACGGCCTCCGCTTGATCGCCATCCGTCCCGTTCTCTGCCGTATTATCAGATTTTTTGGACTTTTAGGCCTTGCTTCCGACCACGTCTGCATTGTAGCACAAGTATCTTCATTTGTCAACTATCAGGTTATTCTTCAACTTATTTTTGAAAAAGCTCTTGTTTTTTCCTGTTTTTTCTCGTATACTGTAACCCACAAGATTATTTTCTACAAAGTTCTACTCAGAAAGGCAGGATTCTGTATGGCTTTCTCAACACAGGGTCAGCGCATCTATGATCTGCGGCTCAAAAAACGTTACACGCAGGAATATCTGGCCGAACAGCTTGGCACCACCAAGCAGGCTATCTATAAATACGAAAAAGACATCGTCCAAAACATTCCCGATGGCAAACTGCTGCGCCTGGCGCAGATTTTGGGCTGCTCCGTAGCTTATATCAAATGCCTGTCCGATGAAATCGGCAGTGCACCTATGGACAATCCTTTTGCTGCTCCGGCTCGTCCCACCGCCCCCACCAGCGACGAGTTGTTTGCAACCAGCCGCAGTCTGATGGACATTCTCCCCCGTCTCACCGATGAAGAATGCCGCAGCGTGCTTTCCTATGCACATTTTCTGCTGTCGCAGCACGGCTGATTTTCTTTCTCTATCAATAAAAAAGACGCAAAGCCTTTCACCGCTTTGCGTCTTTTTCTTTATCTTTTCTGTTATCAGACACTTTTCCAAAGTAAAAACCTCGATGTTTCCCTTTCAGGCTGCATCGAGGTTTTCTTTTTAAGCTTCTGTAAAATGCTTTTTACTGCGCCACAACAGCACCGCCAGACAGCATACCGCCTGGATACCGCGTGCCGCAACCGTAGCCCATGCCGCACCGGCTACGCCCATTACGTTTACCATAGGTGCAGACAACACCAGTGCCGCTACGATACCTGCCACGTTGCCGAAAATGAGTCCTTTCATCTCGCGCATCATGCTCAGCAAGTAGCACAGGATGCTCACATAAATGTTTACTACAGCTGCCACAACAGCCGGCTGCAGCAGGAAAGAATACGCTTTCACTTCTGCTCCATACAGCACACCCAAGAAGAACGGTCCCAGCAGCATTGCGCCCACAGCGCCGCACACCCACAGTACCGGCATCGCAAGCGTTGCCATGCCGAATCCGCGACGATAGCTCTTTTTGTCCTTCTTCTCCCAGCTGCGCGCAAAGTACATCATAAAAGGAGCAAAGATATACATTGCGCCCACCTGAATGATCTGCACCGGTGCAAAGACGTTGTTGAAGTACGCAAACTCCACAGTGCCCACAATGCGCTCACACATCAGCTTGACCACAGAGCCAATGCTGCTGTTCAAGAAGCTGTACACTGCCAGCGGAGCGCACTCCCACAGCAGCATTGCTACCGTACCAGTGGCTGCATCCGAAAAATCCGCAGCCTTGCGGGACGGCGGCACATCAGCAAACAGTACGCAGGCCCAGCTCAGCACCGCCAGGATTCCCATGGTGACCACAACGTTCTTTGTCAGCCACAATCCACCGGCAAAGCCTACGATGGTCAAAACGCCACGCAGTCCGAACAGCTTACCCACCAAATCCATGCGGTCAGCTTTTTGCAGATATCCGTGCCACACATCAATATAACCTTCGCTCAGGCGGGCGATGGTATACAGCAATATGACCCAGCGCTGCTCCGGCGTGTAACTTACCGCAAACGCAAACACAGCGCAGCCCAGTCCGGCCAGCAGTACCGTCAGGCGGCGGCTGTCCCGATAGGTCTTGTCGTTATACTTATGTGCAAAATCACTGATCTGGAAGCTGCGCATACCGTAGTTGGAAAAGCTCAGGCAGATTGCCGCAATGCTCATCGCAACCGAAACCTGTCCGCTTACCGTTGCACCTGCCAAACGCTGTGCCAAAATCAGCAGCACATACTGGCTGGCATAGTACACCAGATTACCCAGCGTATTCCAAATCACGCTTTTTCCCAACTGCTTTTTTTCGTTTGTATCCATACTGCTCCTTATTGTAGGTGATAGAAACGCCCCACGGCGAACCGCAGGGCGTTTCTGAATCCTCAATTACTTTTCTTCGGGCACGTAAGCGATGGACAGTTCCTTGTACTGGTTGTCCTCCAGTACGCCGGGCGCACCGCTCATCAGTTCGCTGGCGTTCTGCACCTTGGGGAAGGCGATTACGTCACGAATGGAATCGCGCTTCAGCATCAGCATAACCATACGGTCCAGGCCGTATGCCATACCACCGTGCGGGGGTGCACCGTACTTGTAAGCATCGATCAGGAAGCCGAAGTTCTCGCGGGCACGTTCCTCGGTAAAGCCCAGAGCAGCAAACATACGCTCCTGCAGCTTGGGATCGTTCACACGGATAGAACCGCCGCCCATCTCGCAGCCGTTCAGCACGATGTCATAAGCACGTGCGTAGCAGTTGCCCTGGTCAGTTTCCAGCTTATCCATGCTGTCATCGGTAGGCATCGTGAACGGATGATGCATAGCCAGCCAGCGGCCTTCTTCTTCGCTGTACTCGAACAGCGGGAAGTTGACAACCCACAGGAAGTTGAACTTATCCGGATCAATCAGATCGCAGCGGCGAGCCACATCCAGACGTACCTGGCCCAGTGCAGTGCAAGCGGTAACACGCTTTGCATCGCAAATCAGCATCAGCACGTCGCCGGTCTCTGCGTTCAGCTGAGTGTGCAGTGCATTCTTTTCTTCTTCGGTCAGGTTCTTCTCGAAGCTGGAAGCAGTGCCTTCTGCGGTAATGCGAGTGTAAGCCAGGCCCTTAGCACCATAAGTCTTAGCGGTATCACCCAGCTTGTCGATGGTCTTGCGGGTCAGCTTGTCTGCCAGGCCCTTGGCGTTAATTGCACGAATGGTGCCGCCTGCCTCGATTGCATTCTTAAAGGGCACGAACTCGGTGTTTGCAAACACGCTCGTCACGTCCTGAATCTCCATGTCAAAGCGAGTATCGGGCTTGTCGGAACCGAAACGGTCCATAGCCTCGTCCCAGCTCAGGCGAGCAAACGGGATCTGAACGTCCACGTTCAGCATCTCTTTCCACAGACGCTGGATCAGCTTTTCGTTCAGGCTCATGATGTCGTTTTCGTCTACAAAGCTCATCTCCAGGTCGATCTGGGTGAACTCAGGCTGGCGGTCCGCACGCAGGTCCTCATCGCGGTAGCAGCGAGCGATCTGGAAGTAGCGGTCAAAGCCGGACAGCATCAGCAGCTGCTTGTAAACCTGGGGGCTCTGGGGCAGTGCATAGAAGTGGCCAGGCTGTACGCGGCTGGGCACAACGTAGTCACGAGCGCCTTCCGGCGTGCTCTTAATCAGGGTCGGGGTCTCGATTTCAGTAAAGTGGTTCTCGCAGTAGAAGTTACGCACGATCTGGCAAATCTTGCTGCGCAGCACCAGCGGCTCATGCACAGCCGGACGGCGCAGATCCAGATAACGGTACTTCAGACGCAGCTCGTCCTTTACGTTGATTTCGTCACGTACTTCAAACGGAGGTGTCTCAGCTTCGCTCAGAATGCGCAGCTCAGAGACATACAGTTCCACGTCGCCAGTGGGGATTTTATTGGTCTTTGCTGCACGCTCACGCAGAACGCCCTTGCAGATGACCACATACTCACTGCGCAGGCTCTGTGCCTTTGCAAATACGTCCTTCGGGGTATCCTCGTCGAACACCAGCTGCAAAATGCCGCTGGTATCGCGCAGGTCAGCAAAAATAATACCGCCCTTGTCGCGGCTCTTTGCGATAGAACCGCAAACAATCATTTCCTGCTGTGCCTGCTCCAGGCGGACTTCGCCGCAATAGTGGGTGCGGCGCAAAGTTCCCATAGTTTCAGCCATAATTGCTTTCCTCTTTTCCTTCTATGTATGCCGTTTGGTAAACGGTCAAAGCTATTACGGGTAGATTATACTCTGTTTTCCCGCTATTTACAAGTTTTCCTCTGCTTTTCCACCGATTTTCCGCTTATTCGCTCCCGGCTTGCCGTGTTTTTCTTTTTGCGATCTTCTTTTTGTCTGGGGCCTTTCGCAAAAAGACGCCGCACGGAAGTTTCCGTGCGGCGCATTTTTGCTGATTTTTTTCAGACTTTCGGCTTATTCCGCGTACAGTGCCACGATGTTCTCCAGCACATTCGTTGCCTTGTCCATGCGCTCCACCGTGGTGCACTCATATACACCATGGAAGTTGAAACCGCCGGTGCCCAGGTTCGGGCAGGGCAGGCCCATCCAGCTCAGGGTAGCACCGTCCGTGCCGCCGCGCACCGGTTCTTCCACCGGCTCCAGACCCACTGCCTTCACAGCCTTGCGTGCCGTCTCAATCAGATGGAAATGGGGCTTGATCTGCTCCAGCATGCTGCGGTAGCTGTCCTCGATTTCCAGTTTTACCGTGCCTTCGCCGTACTTGCCATTCAGGCAGTCAGCAATGTGCTCCATGGTCTGCTTTTTGTACTCCAGCTTGTTCATGTCGTGGTCACGCAGGATATAGCCCAGCTTTGCCTCGTTCACATCGCCGTACATCTGGGTCAGGTGGTAGAAGCCTTCCCGTCCGCAGGTGTGTTCCGGGCGATCCATTACCGGCAGTGCCATGTGGAATTCCATTGCCACATTGGATGCGTTCACCATGGTATCCTTTGCATCGCCGGGATGCACCGACAGACCGGTAATCGTTACCACAGCGGATGCTGCGTTAAAGTTGTCGTACTCAATACCGCCCACATCGCCGCCATCAACGGTGTAAGCAAAGTCCGCACCAAAGCCCGGAATATCAAACAGATCTGCGCCGCGACCGATTTCTTCATCGGGCGTAAAGCCAATGCACAGCTTGCCGTGGGGCTTGTTCTCGTTGATGATGTTTTCCACTGCAGCCAGAATCTCCGAAATACCAGCCTTGTCGTCTGCGCCCAGCAGCGTGGAACCATCGCTGGTGATCAGCGTCTCGCCCTTCAGCTCTTTCAGGAACGGGAAACGCACCGGGTCCAGCACTGCGCCTGCCGGCAGGGTCAGTGCCTCACCATCATAGTTTTCGTGCAGCAGAGGCTTTACATTCTCACCCGAAGCATCCGGTGCGGTATCCATGTGTGCAATCAGACCCAGTGCCGGCTTTTCCTCGCAGCCGGGCGTAGCGGGCACGCTGGCATACACATAGCCATTTTCGTCCATACGGACGTCAGCGCATCCAATCTTTTTCAGATCCTCAACCAGAATCTTTGCCAGATTCAGCTGACGGCTGGTAGACGGGCAGCTTTCGCTTTCCGGGTCGCTGGTGGTGTACACCTGTGCGTATTTCAGCAGATATTCATAAGCGCGCATAAGACAGTCTCCTTTATTTCATAAATTTACCGTATTATACTCTTTTCTCCCTTATCCCGCAACTTTCATGGAAATTCCAGTTGGAAACATAGGGCATTTGTGATAGAATTGTAATGTGCGTAAATGCGCCAACTCAAATTTGACTTGTAAAAGCCCACCCTTTTTAGGAGGTAATTTATATGGAACCCACTGTTTTTAATGGCAAAACTCTGATGATTACCGGTGGTACCGGCAGCTTCGGTCACACTGTTCTAAAGCATTTCCTGTCTACCGATATTGGTGAAATCCGTATTTTCTCCCGCGATGAAAAGAAGCAGGATGATATGCGTCATGAGCTGCAGGCCAACTACCCGGAATTTTATAATAAGGTGCGTTTCTATATCGGTGACGTGCGCAATCTGCAGAGTCTGCAGGACGCTATGCCCGGTGTTGACTATGTTTTCCACGCTGCCGCATTGAAGGAAGTCCCCAGCTGCGAGTTCTTCCCCATGGAAGCTGTCCGCTCCAATATCATCGGCACCGACAATGTAATCCATGCTGCTGTGGCCAATCACGTCAAGAGTGTCGTCTGCCTGTCCACCGACAAGGCAGCTTATCCCATCAATGCTATGGGCATCAGCAAGGCTATGATGGAACACGTTGTTACTGCTAATGCACGCATGGCAGCGCAGAACGGCACCATCCTCAGCTGCACACGCTATGGTAATGTTATGTGCAGCCGCGGCTCTGTCATTCCTCTGTTTGTGGATCAGATTCGTGCTGGCAACCCCATCACCATTACTGACCCCAACATGACTCGCTTCCTGATGAACCTGGACGAAGCTGTGTCTCTGGTCATGTTTGCTTTCGAGCACGCTAACCCCGGCGACCTGTTCATTCAGAAAGCTGACGCTTCCACCATTGGCGATCTGGCAAAGGCTGTGCAGCAGCTGTTTGGTGATACCGGCACGCGTATCATCGGCACGCGCCACGGTGAAAAGCTGTATGAAACCCTGATGACTCAGGAAGAACGCCTGCGCTGCGAGGATATGGGCCGCTACTACCGTGTTGCAGCCGATTCCCGTGATCTGAACTACGACAAGTTCGTTGTTCAGGGCGAGGTCAAAACCCAGTCTGACGAAGCTTACACCAGCCACAATACCAACCGTCTGGACGTTCAGGGCACCGTCGAAAAACTGCTGGGTACTGAATATATCCAAGAGCAGCTGGCAAACTGGAACAAGTAATCCCATTTTATAAGGAGTAATACTGCATGGAACTTTCCACTCCTATCCTGATTACCGGCTCTGCCGGTTTTGTGGGCCGCAATCTGATTGAAGCGCTGCGTCAGCGTGGCTACACCAATCTGCTGTGCTTTGATCGTTCCTGCACCCCCGATATGTTAGCGGATTTCTGCCGCCGTGCAGGCTTTGTGGTGCATCTGGCCGGTATCAACCGTCCCAAAGACCCCAGTGAGTTTTATACCGGAAATTCCGATCTGACGGATACTTTGCTGGCTGCACTGGAAACTGCGGGCAATCCTGCTCCTGTTCTTGTCACTAGCAGCGTTCAGGCCGAGCTGGATAACGATTACGGCAAAAGCAAGCGCGAAGCCGAGCAGGCCGTTTTTGCTCACGGCGAGCGCTGTGGCAGTCCGGTCTATGTTTTCCGTATGGAAGGCGTGTTCGGCAAATGGTGCCGTCCCAACTATAACAGTGTGGTAGCCACCTTCTGCCATAATGCAGCCAATGGCCTGCCGCTTTCGGTACGTGACCCTGATTTTTCTCTGCCGCTGGTCTATATCGACGACGTTGTGCAGTGTATCCTCGATGCTTTTGACGGCAATGTGATGTGCGACCGTTCTCGCTATCCCATTTGCCGCATCTATCCTGTTTACGAGATCACACTGGGCCAGCTGGCTGAAACCATTCAGAGCTTCGCTGCCGGCCGCATTCCTGCCGCTTCCAATGTACTGGAACAGAAGCTTTACAGCACCTATCTATCCTACCTTCCTGCTGATTAACTTCTGTTTTCACGCTTAAGCATTCTGCGCACAAAACTAAACACCCGCGGCAGCAGTTTTGCTGTCGCTCTTACTTATATGTATAGGAACAGAAAAGTCGTTTTTTCCCAAAGTATCCGGATTTCTGTTTATCCCAAGGAGGATTCATCATGGCAAAAATCAAATTGATGACGATCATCGGCACCCGCCCGGAAATCATCCGTCTGGCTGCTGTCATCAAAAAATGCGATAAGTATTTTGATCAAATTCTGGTCCACACCGGCCAGAATTACGACTACACCCTGAACGGCATTTTCTTTAAGGATCTGGGCTTGCGTGCACCGGATTTCTACCTGAATGCCGTTGGTGAAGATCTGGGCGAAACCATTGGCAATATTATTGCCAAAAGCTATCGTCTCATGGTCGAGCAAAAGCCGGATGCTTTGCTGATTCTGGGTGATACTAACAGCTGCCTGTCTGCGATTGCGGCAAAGCGTCTGCACATTCCCATCTTCCATATGGAAGCCGGTAACCGCTGCTTTGATGAATGTC
The DNA here is from genome assembly GCA_020025795.1 of Faecalibacterium sp. GTDB lineage: Bacteria > Bacillota > Clostridia > Oscillospirales > Ruminococcaceae > Faecalibacterium. The sequence continues at coordinate 10,095 of JAHHRK010000035.1, forward strand.
TGCCGGAAGAAACCAACCGCCGTATCGTCGACCACATCTCCGATGTGAACATGTGCTACTCCGAGCACGCTCGCCGTTATCTGAACGCCGAAGGCACTGCCCGTGAGCGTACTTATGTAACCGGCAGCCCCATGGCGGAAGTTCTGCACGAAAATCTGGAAAAGATCGAGTCCAGCGATATTCTGTCCCGTCTGGGTCTGGAGCCGCACAAATATATGCTGCTGAGTGCACACCGTGAGGAAAACATCGATACCGACCAGAACTTCACCAATCTGTTCAACAGCATCAACCATCTGGCAGAAACCTATGATATGCCCATTTTGTACTCCTGCCATCCGCGCAGCCGCAAGCGTCTGGAAGCACAGAACTTCCAGCTGGACCCGCGCGTCAAACTGCACGAGCCTTTGGGCTTCCACGATTACAACAACCTGCAGATGAATGCATACTGCGTTATCTCCGACTCTGGCACGCTGCCTGAGGAGTCCAGCTTCTTTACCAGCGTTGGCCATCCATTCCCTGCTGTTTGCATTCGTACCAGCACCGAACGTCCGGAAGCATTGGACAAGGGTTGCTTTATTCTGGCTGGCATCAACCAAGGCGGTGTCGAGCAGGCAGTAGAAACTGCTGTCGCCATGAACGACAATGGCGATCTGGGCATTCCCGTCCCCGTTTACGTTGAGGACGTTTCCACCAAGGTTGTTAAAATCATCCAGAGCTATGTAGGCGTCGTGAACAAGATGGTCTGGCGCAAATACTGATTTCAAAACAGGAGAGGAGCCTTTGCGTATGTCTGTTTCTGGCAAGAAACTCTTGATCGTTACGCAGCACTTCTGGCCGGAAAACTTTCGCATCAACGATATTGTAGATGGTTTTCTTGCGGACGGAATTCAGGTTGATGTGCTGTGTGGCCTGCCCAACTATCCCAAGGGCGAATGGTTCGACGGCTACACGGCCTCCGGTCCGATGGAAGAACACTGGCACGGTGCACATATCTACCGCTGCAAAGAAATCCCCCGAACCGGCAATACCTCGGTTCGTATTTTCTTGAACTATGTTTCCTGGCCGCTGCATGCCGCACTGGCACTGCATCGGCTGCCCGGCGGATACGATGCGATTCTCTGCTACAATACCAGTCCTGTTTTAATGAGCTGGCCTGCCATTTTGGCAGCACACAAGTTCAAGGCTCCCTTGACCAACTATGTACTGGACATCTGGCCGGAAAACCTGTACTCCGTGCTGAACGTTAAAAATCGTTTTCTGCGCTGGGTTGCACTTTCTGTGTCAGACTGGCACTATCGCCGCGCCGACCGCCTCATTGCCATGAGTCCCGGTCTGGAAAGTCGCCTGCAAAAGCGTGTTGGTTTCAAAAATTCCTGGCGCTGTGTAGAAAAGGAAAAAAGCTATGCGGTCATTCCTCAGTATTGTGAGGACTTCTACGCACAGTCTGCCTGTGATGCAGCCTTAAAAGAAGCCGGCAAAGATCGTTTTACCCTCATGTTCGCCGGTAATTTTTCTCCGGCACAGAGCTTGAATACCGCACTCTTGGCCTTGCACGAAATCAAGGATAAAGCCCCTGTCCACCTGGTTCTGGTTGGTGACGGTATGAGCCGTCCCGAGCTGGAGCACATGACCGATGAACTGGATTTGCGCAATCGCGTCACGTTCTACGGTAGTGTGGCTCCTACCGAAATTCCCGCACTGGCAGGCGCTGCGGATGCCCTGCTGGTATCGTTGTCCGATTCTCCGGATCTGGGTCTGACGATTCCGGCAAAGCTGGCCAGCTGCATGGCAGCAAAAAAGCCTCTGCTGGTTTCCATCAATGGCGAAGGCGCCATCGCTGCTGCCGAATCCGGCGGCGCACTTGTCAGCCCCGCCTGTGACAGTGATGCGCTGGCACACAACCTGCTCATGCTGACAGCCATGTCTGCCGATGAGCGCACGGCAATGGGCAACAGTGCTTATGCCTATTATATTTCTCACTATCGGCGCGATCATCTGCTCCGAAAGTTAGAGGACTTTATTTTTTAAGTATGTCAAATATAAGGGAGGTCCTGCTCGTTGAAACATTCCGACGTCTTAGTCATCATCCCCTGCTATAACGAAGAAGCGAATATTCAAAAGGTCATCCAGCGTCTGATTGATACTTGTCCTGACGTGGATTACCTTGTGGTCAACGACTGCTCCACCGACCGCAGCGAAGCCATTTTGCAGGAAAACCACTTCAATTATGTCACCCTTCCCGTCAATCTGGGCATCGGCGGCGGTGTCCAGACCGGTTATCGTTATGCACGGGATAACGGCTATAAAATCGCAGTCCAGATGGACGGCGACGGTCAGCATTCCCCCGATTATCTGGAAAGTGTTATCGCTCCTGTGCGCAGCGGCGAACTGGACCAGTGTATCGGCAGCCGTTTTTTGGAAAAGGAAGGTTTCCAGTCCAGCCCTCTGCGCCGGTTTGGTATTCGTTTTCTTTCCACATTGATTTATCTTTTGTCCGGCGTCAAAGTGCATGATGTCACCAGTGGTTTCCGTGCCACCGGCCCGGAGCTGACCGCTTTTTTTGCGGATAACTATGCAGCCGATTATCCCGAACCGGAAGCTATTATGACAGCCACACTGGCCGGCTTCAAAATTGGCGAAGCACCTGTCATCATGAATGAACGTCTGGGTGGCATTTCCAGTATTCGCAGCTTTAAGAGCGCCTACTACATGATCAAAGTCAGCCTGGCTCTGGTGATTGATCGTATGTCCTGCCATCGGAAAGGAGGGTCTCACGCATGAGTGCTGTGAATCAATTTGTTTTCATCCTGATTGGTCTTTGTATTCTGCTTTGCGTCCTCGCCCTGCTGAAAAAGGACGTTCTTTCCGTTAAATACTCTCTGTTGTGGCTCTTATGCGGCAGCGGCCTTTTGCTCATTGCGGTTTTTCCCTACATCATCTATGTGATTCGGGATATCTTCGACATGGTCATGCCTTCCAATGTGGTTTTCATGATCCTGTTTGGATTTGTACTGCTTTTGCTTTTATCTCACAGCATCGCAGTCACCGAGCTGAGCCACAAGTCCAAGCGTCAAACGCAATCCATTGCTCTTCTGGAAAAACGTGTTCGCGAGTTGGAAGCGCAGCTGCACAACAAGGATCATGAAGCATAATGCCATTTGTGCTTTTTATCTGATCCGGGCATGGAATCTGGTGTTAGGAGTCGTTCATTATGGATTTTAATTCGCTCGCTTTTTTGGGCTTTTTCTGCGGTGTTGCAGTATTAACTTACTGCTTTCCCCGTAAGGCAAAGCCTTATTTTTTACTGCTTGCCAGCTACGCTTTCTATTTGTATAAACCTGAAAACGCACGCATGGTCGGCCTGCTGATCAGCGCCACTGTCATTACATATGGCTGCGGCCTTGCGTTGAACAGTCTAAAAGGAAAATGGGCGCGGCTTATTTGCCTGTGGTCCTCACTCCTCTTTTGCGGCGGCATCCTGTTTTATTTCAAGTATTTCAACTTTTTTACGCAAGCCTGGCGTGACTTGGTTGCCTTGTTCGGCGGCACAGTGAAAGTTTCCGAACTGAATCTGATTGCACCGTTGGGTCTTTCCTATTTTACCTTCCAAAGCCTTGGCTATGTGATTGACGTGTATCTGCACCGCATCAAGCCGGTCCGTAATCCTGTCAAGTATGCACTGTTCGTCAGCTTCTTCCCCTGCATTTTCACTGGTCCTATCGAACGTGCCGAGCATCTGATTCCCCAGTTTGACCATCCGCATAAGTTCAATTATGCCCGTATGTCCGGCGGTGCGTTTCGTATGCTGTGGGGCTATTTCAAAAAGATGGTCCTTGCAGATACCATTGCTTCTTTTGTCAGCAACGTATATTCTTCTCCGGAAAAATCGCTTGGCCCTTACCTGATTGTTGCCAGCCTTTTGTTCAGTTATCAAATCTATCTGGACTTCTCTGGTTGCTGTGATATCGCCATCGGCGGTGCACGCGTGCTGGGCTTTGACCTGTTGGAAAACTTCAATCGGCCTTTTGCCGCTCGCACTTATACCGAGCTGTGGAACCGTTGGCACATCAGCCTGACCAGCTGGTTCCGTGATTACATCTTTACGCCGCTTTCGTTCTTCAACCGTGGTCTTCCCGGTTACTGGGGCAAATTGCAGGGCTGGTTCAATGTGTTTATCATCTTCCCCATCAGCGGTCTGTGGCATGGTCCCAGCTGGAGCTATGTGATTTGGGGTGCCTTCAACGGTCTGTTCCTGGTTGTCGGCAAGGCAACCGCCAAATCTCGCCGACGCCGCAACAAAAAGAATCCGCTGTATAAGTCCGACCGCGTCAAAGGCTTTATCCAGCGCACTTGCGTCTATCTGCTTTTCACGTTCTGTATCGTATTCTTTGCCGCCGCTCTGAACGGAACCAGCGCATCCAGCGTCTTTGCCGGTATGTTCAGCGGCTGGGCTGGCTTTACACTGCCCGGTTTTGTGCAGGGCCTTGCCAGCCGCAGTCTGCCGCTCTCCACGATTGGTCTGCTGCTGATTGGCTGCACCTTTGTGGAACTGGTCGAGTGGCGTGGTCCCGTTTATAAGTGGATTCGCCGCCAGTGCTTCGTCGTCCGCTGGGTCGTCTATTATGCACTGTCGCTGGCAATTCTCTTCTTCGGCGTATTCGGCAAATCCCTGTTCATCTATCAGCAGTACTAAGGAGGCTCGCGTTATGAAAAAGCAAATTTCTCCGCTGGCCTTCTGCCTGCGCCGCTTCGTTATTTTTCTTCTCATTGCAATCAAGTGCTGTCTGCTTCTGCCCAT
>JAHHRK010000036.1 GCA_020025795.1 Faecalibacterium sp.
CTGCAACCTTCTTCAGAGTAACATTCTCAGTCACGTTCTCTGCAGCAACAGTCAGCTGCTTGGTGAAGGTTTCATAGCCTTCTGCAGTAACAGTCAGGGTATATTCCTTGTTTGCTGCCACCTCGCTCAGAGTAAAGTTGCCCTCTGCGCCGGTGGTAGTAGTCTTTTCACCCAGAGCAACCGTTGCACCCACAACAGCTGCCTTTTCCTCGTTCACAACCTTACCAGTAACAGTAACGGTCGCAGCAGGAGCGGTTTCTTCTTTGGCTGCCCAAGTAAAATCTTTATCCTTGTACTTAGTCATGCCCTCGTAATCGGCCTTGGTATAAGTCTTTTCGCCTACAACCAAGTCGGAAACGGTAACATCCGTTTTTTCATTACCCCACTTAGCAGCGCCAAAGCCAATCTGACCCTGTTTATCTTTCAGTCCCAGGAAATTAGAATTGTTTGCCGTTGCAGTAGCCTTCTTGCCAGTGGTTTCATTGTTCACGGTAATTTCCAGGCCAGCATCCTTGTACACACCGGACACCTTAACGATATCGCCAGGATTAACAGCCGGTAAAGTGTTCAGGTTAGGCCAGAGGTGCTCACCATTATTGTTATACTCATAGAGCCAGCCAGTCTGGCCGTCATAAGCAATGTAACCCCATTCCGTATTGCTTGCGTATTTGGTAACGAAGCGGAAACGAGTTGCATTCTTGGCGCTGTTCAGTTTCAGAGTAAAACTGAAGTTTTCTGCATTATAAGCATCCTTAGAAAGCACAAATGCCTCTGGATCGTTCGTGCCGAAGTGGCCATTGCCGTTCTGTTCGCCTGCAACCAGGTGCATCTGAACAGACTCAGCTTTCACTTCAGGCTCTGCCTCTACTTCAGGAGCAGCAGGCTCTTCTGCCTCTGCTTCGGGAGCAGCAGCTTCCTCTGCTTTTTCTTCAGGAGCAGCAGGCTCTTCGTTCTGCTTTTCCTCAACAACGATCGATTCCTCGTCGACCTTAGGTTCTTCCTCCACTACCTGCGTTTCCACAGTCGTCTCAGAAGGTGTCACCGGAATGTCAGTGCCTGCGGCGAAAGCGGGTGCTGCAATCTGCATCATCACGCTGACAGCGCAAACAAAGCTGATGACTTTTTGTGCCAGCTTTCTTTTCACTTGTGGTCTCCTCCTAATCTCTTCTGCATTTACGTTGTGTCTGAAATGCGCCAGACGCTAGCGCCCGCCCCATTATTCCGTGGGGTTGGTTTCCGGGGCGGATTGTTTTTGATATGAAAATACCACAAAACTTCCCCTCGTATTATAACAAATTTTGTATTGTAATTTGTTGCCTTTATTTTCTAACATAATGGGTTTTTTCCACTTTTTTTCACCTCATTTTTATTTTATTTGTGCTATTTTGCCATTTTATTCCTTTTTTATATATAAAATGCCCTCTGTATAAAAAAAATCCCTTTTGTACAGTCCGAATTGGATTCTTCTCTGTACAAAAGGGACATTCTTTTTATAAAATGTAAAATGCTCAGGACATTGCCGGCTCGGCGGCATCCTCCATCAGGTCTTTCGCCGGTTGTGTATTCTCTTTGGGCTGGGGTTTGGCCGTTGCGCACGGGCATACTGCCGGTTCGGCGCTCTGCGGTGTCTCCACACCCCAGGTATAATCCTTACTGCCCACCAAAGGCCAGAACAGATCCCAGCCGGTATAAGCAGCAGTTGCTTCCCGCATCAGCAGGGTACAATACATTTCTGCCTTTTCCAGCAGCTGATAGATATTTTCCTCCCGCGTTTCGCCGGTATAGGGATCCTGCCACACATTGGGCAGGCGGATACCTTTTTTTGCATCTTTGCCGGAAATGCCGCGCAGCGGTGCCGGGGTCAGATGCCCGGTGATATAACCTTTTCCGCCAATGAACCGTTCAATCACCTTGAAAACCTTTTGACGCAGGCGCAACGGAGTGCGGGATGCGAACAGTCCGCGCAGAAAATATGCATGGGAAAAAGCGTCTGCCAGGCAGCTGCCGGGAATGTCCAACCCATAGGTATCAGAAATGGCACGCTGCAGCTGCGCGATCACCTGAGCAAGCTCCACACCTTTCAGTCGGGGGCTGATATCCTTCAGCGGCACCGAACCGCTGCCAGTGGCTTTCTGATGCAGGTGGCTGTCCAGCGCAATTTCAAATGCGCCATGCCCAGTACGTCCGCCGTACACCGCACAGCACCGGGTAACAGCCTCCACATAGGGGTGCACCACGGTATCTGCACCATAGTGGCACAAAAAGCCCAAAAAATAATCCCGCTGCACCGGTGTAACTGCGTGACGGCTCAGTGCTTTCAAAAAGGCACCGGTGCGTTCTGCGTGCATCCGGTTGCCCAGGGCCGGCAGATTGATCTTGCGCTTGGCGCCGGACTTCCATGCCTGATAGCAGAACAGCATATCCGGTCCGTTGGCACCGGTCATAAAGGCTTCGCGGGAGGTGATATTCCATCCGGCAGCCTGTGCCGCTTTCAATGCAATGCTGGAGTGGGTATATCCTTCAGGCATAGTGCGTTCCCCTTTACCGTTTTTTCGTGTATATATGACAAAAGGCGCCCTGTTTCGCACAGAGCGCCTTCATTGTACACTTTTTCCCGGGATTGTGCAATCAGGCCACAGCAAAAATGCTGCTGAGTGCACCCAGCAGACCTGCGCTGGCCAGGCCCATGATAATACCAGCCAGCAGCACACCGCCCATGCAGGCGATCAGCACATCCTTGAACTTCATATCCAGGATCGAAGCTGCCAGCGTACCGGTCCAGGCGCCGGTACCGGGCAGGGGAATACCAACAAACAGCAGCAGTGCCAATGTCAAACCACGGCCTGCCTTTTCTTCCAGCTTGCGGCCGCCCTTTTCGCCCTTGACGATAAAGAACTTGCAGATACCGCCGATCAGCGGCTTATTGCAGCCCCAGATCAAGAACTTACGGGCAAACAGATAAATAAACGGTACGGGCAGCATATTGCCCAGCACACAGACAATATAGGTAGGTACCACAGGCAGACCCCAGGCCAAGCCAACGGGAATTGCACCGCGCAGCTCAATGATGGGCAGCATGGAAATCAAGAAAACAGCCAGATATTTCAGCATTTCGTTACTCCTGTCAAAATGTTATTGCACGATCTCATACAAGAAAGCATTGTACCAGAAAGTACAGCAAAAGAAAAGCCGTAGCCTTGTAAATTTTTTATTTACAGATCAATCTCCAAGCTGACAGGGCAGTGGTCGCTGCCAAAAATGTCGTTGTGGATTTCCGCTGCGCGAATCCGATCCGCAATGCGGGCAGAAACCAGGAAATAGTCGATGCGCCATCCTGCATTCTTTTCCCGTGCATGGAAACGGTAGCTCCACCAGCTGTACTTCACCTCGTCCGGATGGATTGCGCGGAAGCTGTCCACAAAACCGGCGTTCTGCAGCTCGGTCATTTTGGCACGTTCTTCGTCCGTAAAGCCTGCATTTTTCCGGTTAGTGGTGGGGTTCTTCAAATCAATAGGCTGATGCGCTACGTTCAAATCGCCGCACAAAATCACCGGCTTTTTCGCATCCAGTGCTAAAAGATATGCACGGAACGCATCCTCCCATTCCATGCGGTAATCCAAACGGCGCAATTCATTTTGACTATTGGGGGTGTAGCAGTTCACCAGATAAAAATTGGGATATTCCAGTGTAAGTACGCGACCTTCGTGGTCGTGCTGTTCGATACCGATGCCCGTTGTTACCGCGACAGGCTGAGTGCGGCACCAGCAAGCCGTTCCAGAATAGCCTTTTTTCTCGGCGCTGTTTATGTATTCGGTGTAGCCATCGGGGGAAAATTCTGCCTGACCAGGCTGCATTTTGGTTTCCTGTACGGAAAACACATCTGCATCCAGTGCCGCAAAGGACGCGGCAAAATCGTGGGTGAGGCAGGCGCGCAGGCCGTTTACATTCCAGCTGACCAGTTTCATAGATACTCCTTTTCGCCAAAAGCGTATGCATTGGTTTTTATGGTTTTCATTTAGTATATCATATCCGAAAGTGGCTTGCATCTAAAAAGTCGGTGCCGCCGCCCGGAAATCCTTACCTATATAATGGATTCATATCAAAAAAACGCCGTCAGGGGAGCGACGGCGTTTGACATGATAAAACCTTATTTATTTTTCTGCAGCATCGGCAGCTTGCGCAACGCCGATGCCACCGGGATGCAAATCAGCGTAATCACCGCAGCGGTAACCAGACTGGACACCATACGGTGAATGGATGCGCCAAACACCAGGGCAAAGGAATAGTAGCCCCAGAACGTGCTGTCTGCCCACATAACCAACGTAGTAACGACTGAGCTTGCGATGGATGCAAGCATCAGGATACCACCCAGCAGCAGGGGGCTTTTTTCCGCCTGACGGCCTGCTTTGCAAACAGCCAGCACCAGCAGACCTACCAGCAGGCCACGGCACATGGGGGGCAGCATCCACAGCGGCATCGTGGGGCTCAAGCCGTAGGTGAGCATCTGATTGATAAATTCACCCATGCCTGCCACCAGTACGGCGTGGGCGGGACCCAGCAGAATGGCCGCCAGAATTACCGGCAGGGAAGAAAATGTAATGTGCAAAAAGTTGCCCACCTTGATGCCCAGATAGGTGGAAAGCAGCACATACATGGCAGCCAGCAGGGCACACAGCGTCATTTTGGCAACGCGACGATTTTGTTTGGACATAAAAAAACAACCTCCTTATTCCTCAGCAGCTGCGCCGCAGGACAGGAGGCAAAAAAAGGGACGGCAAACGACGGCAAAAAGCCGCAGTCTGACATCCCTTGTCTGCATTCCCATTATGCAGCAGCGGGATGCGGGCGATGCACCGCGGGTTCGTCCCTTCGTCCATGGTGCAACTCCCCGTCACCACAGCACTTGACGCGCTTCGCCCTACTCTGTTGATAGATGCATTATAAAGCATCTTTACAAGCAAATGCAAGCTTTTCCGCAAAAGATTTTGTAGATGGTGCGTAATAAAGTAAGACTTTCCTGGTGAATCTGCCGACACAAGCTGCCTTTGGGGGTTCATCTTTGGTTTGTCCGGATTGCTTTTTTGCAGCGGTTTATTTTTCCACCAAGTGCCCATACTGTTGTGGAAAAATGAAAGGAGCATCGCCATGCAGAACTTACACATTGCGTCCATTACCGGCCGGGAAATTCTGGATTCTCGTGGAAATCCTACCCTGGAAGCACGCGTCACCCTGTCAGACGGCACCACCGCCAAAGCCTCGGTCCCCAGCGGCGCATCCACCGGCGCTTTTGAAGCCAAGGAAAAGCGTGACGGCGACCCGGCACGCTACGGCGGAAAAGGTGTTTTACAGGCTGCCGCATCGCTGGAAACTGAATTTTTACCTGCTTTGCAATCCATCGACCCACTGGACCAGCCAGCCATCGACCGCGCCATCTGCGCGCTGGACGGCACTGCCGACAAAAGCCGCCTTGGTTCCAACGCCACCCTTGCCGTCAGCGCGGCAGTTGCACGCACCGCAGCACGCGCCCAGGGCAAAGAGCTTTGGCAATTCTTGGGGGAGACCTATGGCGTAAAGTCGCCGCACATCCTGCCCGTTCCTATGATGAATATTTTGAACGGCGGTGTCCATGCGTCCAACAATCTGGACGTACAGGAATTTATGATTCTTCCTGTCGGTGCGCCCACCTTTGCCGAAGCGGTGCGCTGGGGTTCGGAAATCCACCATTCGCTGGCTGCGCTGCTCAAGCGCGAAGGCCTTTCCGCCGGGGTAGGTGACGAAGGCGGCTTTGCGCCTGACCTTTCCGGCACCGAAGCGGCTTTGCAGGCATTGATGCAGGCCATCAGTCTGGCAGGCTACCGTCCCGGTGAAGATGTGATGCTGGGCATGGATGCTGCCGCCAGCGAATGGAAATCCGATGCGGTGGGCGTGTATCTCCAGCCCAAATCTGGCACACGCTATACCGCCGCCCAGCTGACCGAATACTGGCAATCGCTGCTGGAAAACTATCCGCTGCTATCGCTGGAGGACGGCCTGGACGAAGAAGACTGGTCCGGCTGGCATGAGCAGATGTCCGCATTAGGCAACCGTTTGCAGCTGGTGGGCGACGATTTGTTTGTGACCCATACCCTCCGGCTGGAAAAGGGCATTCAGCAGCGCTGTGCCAACGCAATCCTCATCAAACCCAATCAGGTTGGTACCCTGACCGAAACCGCAGAGGCGGTACAGCGTGCGCAGCAAGCCGGCTTTGGCGTGATTTTGTCCCATCGTTCCGGCGAAACCTGTGACCCGTTGATTGCCGACCTTGCCGTGGCGCTAAACGCAGGACAAATCAAAACCGGTGCACCTTGCCGCAGCGAGCGCGCCGCCAAATATAACCGTCTGATGGAAATTGAAGCCGCATTGGGCAAGAAGGCCGTATATCCCGGCCGGGATGCCTTCCCGCTGTAACCGCATAATAGAAAGCACCATCTTTTCACAAAACGACGTGCCGCTTTTCGGCACGCCGTTTTGTTTTACTTTTCTTTTCGCCGCACCGATGGTATACTAAAATGCATAAAAATATATCCTATCATAGAAAAAGGACAGGGACTCACTATGGCAAAACGCAAGCTGCTTTTCATCACTACCGGAGGCACCATTGCCTCGGTCAAAACCGAAAACGGACTGGTTCCGCTGCTCACCAGCAAAGAGCTTTTGGCACAATTGCCGGAGCTGGGCGATTTGTGCCAGCCAGAAACCCTGTCGCTTTGCAGTATCGACTCCACCGACATTACCCCCGACCACTGGGTGTTGCTGGCTAACGCCATTCGGGAAAACTGGACCGGTTACGACGGCTTTATCGTGTGCCACGGCACCGATACCATGGGTTACACTGCTGCGGCGCTCAGCTATCTGATTCAGGGCGCAGACAAGCCCATCGTACTGACCGGTGCCCAGCAGCCCATCTCCGGCGAAATCACGGACGCAAAAAAGAACCTGCGTGACAGCGTCATCACTGCCATCGACCCGGCCAGCCGCGGTGTTATGGTAGTATTCGGTGGTAAGGTAATTGCCGGCACCCGTGCCAAAAAGAACAAAACCATCAGCTACGATGCCTTTGCCAGTGTAAATTTCCCGGCACTGGCTCAGGTGCAGGGAAATAAACTGGTCCGTTATATTCCCACTCCGTACCCTTCTACACCGCTGACCTTTTATCGGGAGCTTTCGCCGAAAGTGTTCCTGCTCAAGCTGACGCCCGGTATGTCTCCGGCGCTGCTGGAATCCATTTTTGCACATTACGACTGCGTGATTGTGGAAAGCTTCGGCGTGGGCGGCATCCCCAAGGTTTTGATGGACGGCTTTGCTGCCGGGCTGGGTGTATATGAAAAGACCGGCAAGGTGCTGGTTCTGACCACACAGGTTACATACGAAGGCAGCGACGTGGGCATTTACGAAGTCGGCCAGCGCGTACACGAACGCTTTGCCTTTTTGGAAGCCCACGACATGACCATCGAGGCCGTATATACCAAGTGCATGTGGCTGTTGGCGCAAAACTGCCGAAGCTTTACCGAATTGCAGCAGAAATTCTACCAGCCCATCAACTTCGACACCTTTTTCCAGTAAGATTTCTGATACAAAAAAGGAGTTTTCCTATGGCTAATAACCCACTTGTGAGCATTATTCTGCCGGCGTACAACGCCAAGATGCACATTGCCCGCTGTATTCAAAGTATTTTGGCTCAGACCTTCAAGGATTTTGAGCTGGTCATCGTCAACGACGGCTCCAGCGACAACGTAACACTGCCGGTCTGCCAGATGTATGCCAATGTGGACAGCCGCATCCGTCTGGTGGACAAAGCCAATGAAGGCGTTTCCCGCACCCGGAACATCGGTATCGAGCAGGCTTCCGGTAAATATTTGCAGTTCGTGGACAGTGACGATTATCTTGCCCCCGACTATACCGAAACTTTGGTAAAAGCTGCACAGCACACCGATGCCGATTTGGTGATTGCCCATTATTATATGGTCATTCCCAAGGGCGGCGCATCTGCTTTGCGTGAGCGCAGCATCCAGTGGGCCGAGCGCAGCGAAATTCCGCTGGCACAAAAGTTTGCGGACAAAATGCGCGAGCTGGATGAGCAGGAACCGGAAGTACGCAAAAACGGCTTTTTGACCTCCGGCGTGCTGGATCAGAAACAGTTTGCTACCGCACTGATGGAAAATCCGGCCAGCTTTTATTATGGCGTCATGTGGAATAAGCTCTATCGCCGGGACATCATTCTGGAGCACGACATTCGCTGCGACACTGACATTTCCTGGAGCGAGGATTTCCTGTTCAACCTGAACTATATCCGCTGGGCCGAGCGCTTCTGCGCGATTGAGGATGCTGGTTATTATTACCTGCAAAATCCCACCAGCCTGGTCCACTCCCAGGCCATGGACCTGCCGGAAATGCTGAGCATGAAGACCATGCTGTTTTCCTATTACAAGGATCTGTTCGAGGACCTTGGCCTGTACGAGCAGAACAAGCTGGCCGTTGCCAAATATCTGATTAGTGTATCGGAAAGCACCCAGCCCACCAGCCCGCTGAACGAGCTGTTCGCCGAAGTAAAGGCATCCCTTTTGGAAAGCCTACACAACAGCGAAATGCCTGAGGACATCAAAGCCAGAATCGCCAGCGGAAAGGCGGTCGAAAAGCAATAAAAAAAGCGTCCCAAACGCAATGTTTGGGGCGCTTTTTTATGTTTCAGCTTACTTCAGCAGAGCCATCATCTTGTTGACGATGTTTTCTGCGGTCAAGCCGTATTCTTCAAACAGCTCGTCGGGGGTGCCGCTCTGACCGAAACGGTCCTCGATACCCACGCGGTCGTACTTCACGCTGCTCTTGCCTGCCAGAACTTCGCACACTGCGCTGTTCAGGCCGCCGATGACGCTGTGTTCTTCCGCGGTGACGATTGCCTTGACCTTGCCAGCATACTCCAGCACGGTTTCTTCATCCAGAGGCTTCACAGTGTGGAAGTTGACCACAGCTGCGCTGATGCCCTTTTCTGCCAGCATATCAGCAGCTTCCAGAGCCTTGCCGATCATCAGGCCGTTTGCAAAGATGGCAACGTCGGTGCCTTCACGCATTACGTTTGCCTTGCCGGGGATGAAAGGCGTGTCTTCATTGGTGTAGATGGGGCAAACAGGACGTGCCACACGCAGGTAAACAGGTCCGTTGATTTCCACAGCAGCAGCTGCTGCCTTCTCAACTTCGCGTGCATCGCAGGGCACGAAAATGGTCATGTTGGGCAGAACACGCATCAGGGCGATGTCCTCGATGCTCTGGTGGCTGCCGCCGTCCTCGCCAACGCACAGACCGCTGTGGCTGCAAGCGATTTTAACGTTTGCCTTCACGTAAGCGATGCTGTTGCGGATCTGCTCGTATGCACGGCCGGTGCCGAACAGAGCAAAGGTGCTGACGAAGGGAATCAGGCCGCCGTGTGCCATACCGGCAGCAGCGGAAACCATGTTTGCTTCTGCAATACCGAAGTCAAAGAAACGCTCCGGGTATTCGTCGCCGAAAATATGGGTCATCGTTGCAGCTGCCAGGTCGGCGTCGCAAACCACGATCTTATCGTTCTTTGCGCCCAGATCGCGCAGTGCCTCGCCGTAGGCGATACGCAGAGATTTAGACTCACTCATCGATTTCTACCCCCAGTTCCTTCATAGCCTGCTCGTACTGCTCCTTGTTGGGAGCCTTGCCATGCCAGCCAACCTGATTTTCCATAAAGGAAATGCCCTTGCCCTTTACGGTTTCGCAGCAGATAAACTTGGGCTTGCCGCTGACGGGAGCATTGATTGCCTCTACGATAGCCTCGATGTCGTGGCCGTCTACCTTAAAGGTTTCAAAGCCGAATGCTGCATACTTTGCGCAGGGGTCACCAACGGGCATGACCTGGTCGTTGGAACCGTCGATCTGCAGGCCGTTGTGGTCCAGCATAACAATCAGGTTGTCCAGCTTGAACTTGGCTGCGCTTTCCGCAGCTTCCCAAACCTGGCCTTCCTGCATTTCGCCGTCACCGATGATAGCGTAAACCTTGTAATCCTTATTCTGGTACTTGGCAGCCATAGCCAGGCCGCCTGCCACGCTGACACCCTGGCCCAGGCTGCCGCTGTTCACGTCGATGCCGGGGGTCTTGGTGCTGTCGGGGTGGCCCTGCAGGTGGCTGTGCATCTTGCGCAGCGTCCACAGGTCCTCGCGGGGGAAGTATCCCAGATCTGCCAGGATCGCATACTGTGCCGGGCAGCTGTGGCCCTTGCTAAGCACGATGCGATCACGATCTTCCCACTTGGGGTTCTTGGGGTCTACCTTAGCGGTATTGTAGTAGATTGCCATCAGCATCTCCAGCATAGACAAGGAGCCACCGGGATGGCCGGACTTGGCATGATACAGCATCTTCACGATGTCTGCACGCAGCAGCCTTGCCTTTTCTTTTTGCATAGCAAGTTCCATAAGCAACTGATCCTCCGTGAAATATCTCTCAATTTGTTTCGTCGCACGCTCTTTTTCCAAAACCAAAACACCTAGCGCGCAACAACCCTATTTTAGTTTATAATAGCATAAATATCGCGTTGATTCCAGCATTTTATCCAAAACAACGTGAATTTCTACATAATCGGCAATGCCGGTGCCACCGCCCGCGTAAAAATCGGCACAGTTGCCGTTTTTTGGAAAGCGGAAAGCGTCTCTGCTTATATTGTATCTCCTGCACGGCAAAAAATTGCCTTGGCTGATTGATTGGCTGAAATTACCGTCCTGATGCGCCACGGAAAAAAGTTTCCCGCCTTTCTGTCGAAAATAGGCAAAATTTCCTTTTGCTGCGGTCTTACTTTTTTTATTTCCCACTGCATTTTTTATTTACAAGCTGACAAATCCTTGCTATAATACCATGTTGGAAATCCGTTAAATCCGTCCTGCCCTGTCAGGGCCGGACGCAACACAAAGGAGTGTTTATTTATGAGCCGTATGGTAGGTACCGTCTCTCGTGGTCTTCGCGCCCCCATCATCCGTGAGGGTGATAACCTGGTTGAAATCGTCACCAGCACCGTTCTGGAAGCTTCTGAAGACGCTGGTTTCACCATCCAGGATCGAGACATTGTTGCCATGACCGAGGCCATTGTGGCCCGTGCACAGGGTAACTACGCTTCTGTGGACGATATTGCAGCTGATGTCCGCGCCAAGTTCGGCGGCGAGACCGTAGGCGTTATTTTCCCCATCCTGAGCCGCAACCGTTTTGCAATCTGCCTGCGCGGCATTGCAAAGGGCTGCAAGAAGGTTGTTCTGATGCTGTCCTACCCCTCTGACGAAGTGGGCAACCACCTGATCAGCCAGGACGATCTGGACGAAAAGGGCATCAACCCTTACAGCGATGTGCTGTCTCTGGAGCGTTACCGCGAACTGTTCGGCCATAAGGTTCACCGCTTCACCGGCGTGGACTACGTTGACTACTACAAGACCCTGATTGAGGAGTCCGGCGCAGAAGCAGAGATCGTCTTTGCAAACGACTGCCGTGCAATCCTGCCCTACACCAAGAACGTGCTGAACTGCGACATCCACACCCGTGCACGCACCAAGCGCATCCTGAAGGAGAACGGTGCTGAGCGCGTCTTCGGTCTGGACGACATCCTGAATGAGTCCGTCAACGGCAGCGGCTACAACGCAAACTACGGCCTGCTGGGCACCAACAAGGCTACCGAGGACACCGTTAAGCTGTTCCCCCGCGACTGCAAGGCTACTGTCGACGCAATCCAGGCTAAGCTGCTGGAAAAGACCGGCAAGCACGTTGAAGTCATGGTCTACGGTGACGGCGCATTCAAGGATCCCGTTGGCAAGATCTGGGAGCTGGCTGACCCCGTTGTTAGCCCCGCTTACACCTCCGGCCTGGAAGGCACTCCCAACGAGCTGAAGCTGAAGTACCTGGCAGACAACGATTTTGCTGATCTGTCCGGCGAAGAGCTGAAGGCAGCCATCAAGGAAAAGATCCAGCAGAAGGACGGCAGCAGCCTGGTTGGCCAGATGGCTTCCGAAGGCACTACTCCCCGTCAGCTGACCGACCTGATCGGTTCTCTGTGCGACCTGACCTCCGGCTCCGGCGACAAGGGCACTCCTATCGTATACATCCAGGGCTACTTCGACAACTACACCACCGAATAAGCTCTGCGCAAAACAAATCATAAAAAAGGGACGGCACCGCGTGTGCCGTCCCTTTTTTGTTGTTTTAGATCGATATTACAGCGCCCAGGTCTGCTTCACGGTACCATCTAAGTCCTTCCAGGTAAAGCCTGCATCGTCCAGCATCATGTAGCCGTGCCAGCTTTCCTCTTTCGGGATAGAAACCGAACCGGGGTTCAGATACTGCACACCGTCCACATCCTCGCAGGCAGGCACATGGGTATGACCGTGCAGCAGGATGTCACCCTTTGCCAGCGGCGGCATCTGTGCCTTGTTGAACTTGTGGCCGTGGGTCACAAACATGGTGCGGCCGCCGGGCAGCGCCACCAGTGCATAGGTTGCCAAAATGGGGAAGTCCAGCACCATCTGGTCCACATCGCCGTCGCAGTTGCCCTGTACGCACATCAGCTTTTCCTTGCGGGGGTTCAGCATGGCGATTACTTCTTTGGGGGCATAGTCCCGCGGCAGATCATTGCGGGGACCATGGTACAAAATGTCGCCCAACAGCAGCAGCTTATCGGGATTTTCCCGGTCCATTGCCTCCAGCATCTGGCGGCAGTAATATGCCGAGCCGTGGATATCCGATGCAATCATGTATTTCATTGTTTTTTCCTCCTTTAGTATTGTCAAACGCTCTGACTTGTGCCAGAGCAGCATTCTGTTTCAGGCCAGCCGTGCATGGGGTTCCAACTGCCGTTGATGTAGCAGCGCAGGTACAGCGCAAACATCAGCATATTGTGAAGAATCATGCAGGCCCAGGCGGACACCAGGCCAAGTCCAAAAATACGCGTGCAAATAAAGGTGCCCACAATGCGCACCAGCCACATACCTGCCACGCCGTACAGGAAAGGCTGCCGTGTTTTGCCCACGCCCAGCATAACGCCCTGCACAATGATGTAGAAGCCAAAGAACGGTTCCGAAACCGCCACCATGCGCAGTACCGTTGTACCCAGCGCAATTACCTCTGCGCTGGAGGAGAACACGCCCATCAGCGGCGGTGCCAGCATAAACAGCGCTGTACCGGAAACGATCATCAGGCCGATTTCCAGCGGCAGCATGATGCGTGCCAGATGCTTCATACGCTTGTTGTCGCGTGCGCCGTAGGCATTGCCTGCCAGCGTAGCGGCAGC
Organism: Faecalibacterium sp.; assembly: GCA_020025795.1. Taxonomy (GTDB): domain Bacteria; phylum Bacillota; class Clostridia; order Oscillospirales; family Ruminococcaceae; genus Faecalibacterium. The sequence continues at coordinate 13,323 of JAHHRK010000036.1, forward strand.
AATTTCCATGCCGTGGCCCGGAATGTAGAAAGCCGATTCCACCGTGTTGGCGATGGTATGCGCCGCAGCGGCAACCTCGCCCAGTGCATTGATCATGGTAGCAAAGGCCACAAAGCCCAGCGATGTAGCAAAGCGCTGCATCATGTTGGGAATCGTTACTTTCAAACAAGGGCGCAGGATTGCGCCGTCCGGCCGCAGCGGCTGATTTTTGGGCGAAATAGTGGGGTGTTTATACAGCACCACCGTGATACAGATACCGCCAATGGTAAAGGCAATGGCGCTGGCTGCCGCTGCACCCACAACACCCCAGCCTGCACCGTAAATGGTCACATCTGTGCCAAACAGCTCCACCGTGCGGGTAGGGTAGATAAACAGCATATTCAGTACGATATTGATAAAGTTGACCAGCAGGCCGATTTTCATGGGTGTCTTGGTATCACCGGCAGCACGCAGTACCGTACCGAAAATAATGCTGGCTGTGCGCGGCAGCATCGGCAGGTACAGCACAAAGAAATAGCGTGCCGTCAAATCCTGAATGGCCTGAGGCACCTGCATCCAAATCGGAATCTGGCGGCTCAGGCCCAACGTCAGCGCCGTAGCCAGTAAACCGGTAAATAAAACCATTGTCACAGCCTGTGCCGATGCACGCCGCGCCTGATTGTTTTCGCCTGCGCCCTGGGCACGGGCAATGTACGATAAAAAGCCGATGCCCACAGCAGCCAACGTATCGCTGACCAGCCAGTTCACAGTGCCTGTGGCACCAACCGCAGCGGTCGCATAGGTGCCCAGCACGCCGACCATGGCCGTATCGATGTACTGCACTGCCGTCTGCATCATTTGCTCCAACATGGTAGGCCATGCCAGCGCCACGATGACGCACAGCATCTCCCAGTTGGGGCCTGACAAAAATTTCTTTTTCATAACACACCCCCACACATTTCCTCTATATCACACCGCAATTCATTGTTTCCTATTATAAATGACACCCCAGGGGGAAAGTCAACCCCACTGCAAAAAATCCACTTTTATGGGACTTTGGATGTGGTATACTGGGCCTGTACAAACACGATATTCAGGGAGGCCGCTATGAAATTGTTCCATCTGTCCGATCTCCACCTGGGCAAGCGGGTAAACGGCTTTTCCATGCTGGAGGATCAGGACTATATCCTGCGCCAAATCCTGGCGCTTGCGGATGCCGAACAGCCGGACGGCGTTTTGATTGCCGGCGATGTTTACGATAAATCCGTGCCCGGCACCGAAGCCGTGCGCCTGTTCGATGATTTTCTGTGTGCGCTGGCCAAGCGTAAGATGCCAACCTTTGTCATCAGCGGCAACCACGATTCGCCGGAGCGCCTGGCTTT
>JAHHRK010000037.1 GCA_020025795.1 Faecalibacterium sp.
CCTTTGCCTTTTGCTGTTACCGTACCAGACGGGCATCCCAGATTCAGGTTCACTTCCTGATAACCCATATCTGCCAGTTTTTGGGTCATCCACAAAAAAGCATCCGCATCTTTTCCCAAAATCTGTGGAATCACCGACATTCCCACATTGTTCTCCGGCAGTATGTCACGCAACTGGCGCGGATCAACGCTCAAATCTGTCTTGGGCGAAAGGAACGGTGCATAGTATCGATCCAGTGCCTGTCCGTTCTCCTGATTTTCAAAATAGCGTGCATGGGTATTGCGATAAACCGCATCGGTAAATCCTTCCATCGGGGCAAAATAATAGTGCATGAAGATCCTCCCACTTCTGATATCCTGCCCATTATACACGCTGCCGCGCCGCCTGCCAATAGTTGTCCGCCGGAATGATAACAAAAAATCACGCCGTTTTCCCAATTGAAGTGCCCACAAAAAAGGTAGACAATATGCGGAAGCCATGTTTTCCCTGCGCCAGCTTTATCTTTGTGGACTTTCTGCCCGGAAAGTCAGCAAAATCCAACTTTACTTCGCTATTTGAGTAAAGTATAATGAGCCTATCAAGTCTACAAGGGAGATGGGGTAATCGTGAAAAAGCTACTTGTTACAGGCGGCACCGTATTTGTAAGCAGATATATTGCGGAGTATTATGTTGTAAAAGGCTACGATGTATATGTGCTCAATCGGAACACTAAAGAGCAATCTCAAGGGGTTAATCTGATTCAAGCGGACAGACATAATCTTGGAGAAACGCTCCGTGATTTTCAATTTGACGTTGTTATTGATACTGCCTATAATTCCCATGATGTCGAAACCTTGCTAAACGCTTTGGGCGGTTACAATGATTATATTTTGATTAGTTCAAGTGCAGTGTATCCTGAAACTGCTTTACAGCCATTTACAGAAAGTACTCCTTTGGCTATAAATAAGTTTTGGGGTAAATATGGAACCGATAAAATACAAGCGGAAGCTGCTTTGCTGAAGAGAAACCCTAATGCATATGTAGTTAGACCTCCATATTTATATGGACCAATGAATAATGTATACCGGGAATCCTTTGTATTTGATTGTGCCTTATCCAACAGGAAATTCTATTTACCTAAAGATGGCGAAATGAAATTGCAATTTTTCTACATTCGTGATTTGTGCAGATTTATAGATATCCTATTAAAGACCAAACCTTCCCAACATATTTTTAATGTTGGAAACAAGGAGGCCATATCTGTTCGCGAATGGGTCGAGCTTTGCTATAAAGTAGTCGGCAGTGAAGTCAAGTTTGCAAATGTATATGCGGATATTGAACAACGGAATTATTTTAGCTTTTATGATTATGAATATTACCTTGATGTTTCTAAGCAGTATTCATTAATGCCAAACACAACCCCATTATTGGAAGGATTGCAAGAATCATTTAATTGGTATAAAAGCAACTCAGAAAAAGTCACTAAGAAGCCATTTTTAGATTATATTGATAATAACATGCTCTAACTACGTTTGTGCAGCAAAGCATTACGTCATTTTATATTAAGCTAATTTCTTATACCTCTCTTTCACTTGAATACTAGAACCATTGAGCAGGAAACCAGAGACGGTTTCCTGCTTTTTGCATAGTAAAGCACCCCATTTGCCATTCAGTACATCATACTGTCTAACAAATGGGGTGCCTTTCAAATCAGGAAAACTGCGTGCTCCGCTGCATCAACGAGGCATATAGTCTTCAATCATGTTTTCCAGGCCGCTCACAACGTTTTCCACGCCGCGCGCTGCCTTCTTGGCAAACTGTTTGCGCTGGCGCTGGTTGTAGCCCATCCAGTACATGCCTGCTGCGCTAGCAGCTGCACCTGCAGCCGCACCTGCCAGCAGGTTGACCATATTCATTCCGGTATTTTGCTGTTGATGTTTCATAGTAGTCCCTCCTTTTTGCTTATAAGCGCAGTATTCCCCCTGCCGTTTGAATTATTCTGCTTTTTTCATTGACCTTTTTATGGTATAATAATAAGATACAAGTTCATCTATTAGGAGGTGTCTTTTTTGCAACACTATCAACCGCCAAAAAAGATCCTTTGCATCCACGATCTTTCCGGTCTGGGTCGCTGCAGTCTGTCTGTGATCCTGCCGGTTCTTTCTGCCATGGGGCATCAGGTAGTCTGTCTGCCCACCGCAGTGCTGTCCACTCATACCGGTGGCTTTGGTCAGCCATCCCGCATGGAAAATGACACCTACGGCTTTGCCGCACTGGATCATTACGCCCAGATAGGCGTTACATTCGATTGCATTTTTTCCGGATACCTGGAAACTCCGGCCCAGGCACAGCTGGTTCAGAAGGCTTATTCTTTCTGGCCGGATGCGTACAAAATCGTTGACCCTGCCATGGGCGACGGCGGCAAGCTCTACAACAGTCTTTCCGGTGAAATCGTCTCTGCCATGGCGCAGCTGGCCCATCAGGCTGATTTGATTTTACCCAACTTGACCGAGGCTCACCTTTTGCTGGGGTTGGACCAGTCGGAGCAAACCGATTGGACACGCGAGGCTGCTCAAAATCTGGCCGATCAGCTTATGGAAATCTGCCCTTCCGCCGTGGTCACCGGCTTTCCTATGGGTAAGTATGTAGGCTGCGCAGGTGCCGGAGCGGAACAATTCGTGCAGCGTAAACTGCTTTTGCCTCGCAACTATCCTGGCACGGGTGACCTGTTTGCCGCAGTCGTAACCGGTCTGCTTTTGCACGGCAATGCACTTTCCGCTGCTGCGGATGCTGCTGCCGCTTTTGTGTCAGAATGTATTCTGAACACAGATCCTGAGGCCGATCCCCGCTTTGGCGTTTGGTTCGAGCCGCAGCTGAAAAAGCTCATTTTTCAGGCTTAATTTTGTCAGGAGGACAACATGGATTATAAACCAACCTTAAATATCGTTCTGGTTGAACCGCGCATCCCGCAGAACACCGGCAATGTTGCACGCACCTGCGCCTGCACCAATTGCCGACTGCACCTGGTAGGCCCCATGGGTTTCACCATCGATGACAAAAAATTAAAGCATGCCGGGCTTGACTACTGGCACTATCTTGATATAACATATTATCAAAGTCTGGACGACTTTTTTGCACGGAATGACGGGCCTTTTTATTACTTTTCTACCAAGGCCCCCAATCGGTACAGCGATGTATCTTACCCGGATGGTTCTTACCTTGTTTTTGGCCGGGAAGATGCTGGCCTGCCGGAGGCTCTGCTTGCAGAAAATCAGCAGCACTGCGTACGTTTTCCCATGCAGGAAAACTGCCGCAGCCTGAATCTTTCCAACTCGGTGGCCATCGGTGTATACGAAGTGCTGCGTCAATGGGATTTCCCTGAGCTTTTAGATCATGGTCACCTGCGTGACTACGAATGGAAACGAGGAAACAATGAGTAAAATTGCAATTTTGACCGATTCCTCCTGCGATATGCCCCAGGAGTTGGCGGATCAATACGGTATCGACATTATGTCTTTCCGTATTCTGCTGGATGGTGTGGACTATGAAGAACGCGTGAGCTGCACGCCCAGCGAATTCTATGATAAAATGCGTCAGGCGGAAGGAGTTCCTTCTACTGCAGCCATCACCCCCATCCAGTTCTGCGAAAAGTACTGTGAATACGTAGATGCTGGCTACACCGATGTGATTCACGTCTCCATCAACCGCGAAGGTTCTTCCACCTACAACAATGCCCTGATGGCACGGGATCTGCTGCGTGAAGAGCGTCCCGAACATCATATGAAGATTCATCTGCTGGACAGCCATTGCTATTCCATGGCATTCGGCTGGTATGTGGCAGAAATGGGCCGCAAACTGCAAAATGGTGCAGAGGTCCGTATGCTGATTGATGAATTTGAGCAAAAAATGCGTCAGGTCGAAATCATTCTGGGACCTTACAGCCTGAAGCAGATGAAAAAGAGCGGTCGTATTTCCGCTGCTGCTGCATTTGCCGGTGAACTGCTGGGCCTGCGTCCTATCATTTCTATGATTGACGGCAAGACCAAGGTTGAAAGCAAAGTTCGCGGTGATGACAAGGTTGTTCCCGCTATGCTGTCCCTGTGCGAAAAGCGTCTGGAAGGTATGGACCTGAACGACGTAGAATATATGATTGGCCACACTGAAATCGCCCGTAAGGACGAGTTGGTCAAAGCAGCCCGCAAGATGTTCGGTCATCCGCCGGTTGCCGTATTCCCTCTGGGCGGCGTTGTTTCTTCCAACACCGGCCCCGACACCGTTGCCATCGTCTTTACCGGAAAGACGCGTGAGTAATCGGTATTGCTGCAACCATTTCTAAAATTACAAGCTGCCGCCTTGCACTTTGCTGCTGGGCGGCAGCTTTCTTTTTATCTGTGATGCATCTGAGCAATCCGCCTTGTTGCAAAACAAATTTTCGTCTGTCATCACAGTCGTCCGTTAATCTGTCAAAACAACCAGTATTTTCTCGACGGTATTGCGTATTCTTTCGTGCTTTTTCCTTGCAGAAAGAGTGCTTTTTTGTTATACTGAAGTGTCGTTTGTAAAACGATCGAGCAACTTAGGATTTTAGGCTCGCCCATTTTATGGGACCAAACCTCAGGGACCTGGCGGTGCTCTGTGGTCAAAATCTTTCCGCCGGAGTGTATCTTTATGTCTATTCAGAAATCCCCCAATTCTACGCACACCCATGTGCAGCGCATCGTGCGCTGCGGTCTGGTTGCAGCGCTGTATGCCGTGCTGTGCCTGGTTCTCGCACCGATTTCCTTCAGCAGCGTGCAGGTTCGCGTTTCCGAAGCTCTGTGCCTGCTGCCTGTCTTCGGTGCTGACTACATCGTGGGTGTGACCATCGGCTGTTTCCTGGCAAACCTGCTGGGCGTGTCTCTGGGCACTACCATGGCTGTGGACGTAGTTTTTGGCACGCTCGCTACGCTGCTGGCCTGCATCTGCACCTGGCTGCTGCGGAACATTCGTATTAAGGGGCTGGCACTGCCTGCCTCTCTGCCGCCGGTTATTTTTAACGCTGTTATCATCGGCCTGGAGATTTCCTTCTTCTTTACGGACGGAGCTGTCACCGGCCCGATCATTCTGTTTAATATGTTCTCGGTCGGTCTGGGCGAAATCATCAGCTGCTGCATCCTGGGCGTAGCACTGGTTCGCCTGATCGAGCGCAATCCTCGCCTTTCTGCCATGTTTATGGAAGGATAATCTATGAAGCGACCCTTGGATTTGATTTTTTGGGACTGGAACGGTACCCTTTTAGATGATTTGGATGTATGCGTTGGCTGTCTGAACAGCCTGCTGCATGACTTTGGTTATCCTCAGCAGTACGATGTGGATTCCTATCGAGAGATTTTTTGTTTTCCCATTTCGGAATACTACATCCGTGCCGGCTTTGATTTTCAAAAGCATCCGTTCTCGGTTCTGGCCGAACATTATATGCAGCTTTACATGCCCCGTGCTGCCAGCTGTACGCTGGTTCCCGGTGCAAAAGAAGCGCTGGACACCTTTTGTGCTCTTGAAATCCCGCAAGTGGTGTTGAGTGCTTCTCCTTTGGATAATCTTCAGCTGCAAGTCGAACAACAGGGTGTAGGCCGCTATTTCAATAAACTGCTAGGGCTGTCTGATATTTATGCTGCCAGCAAAGTAGAGCTTGGCGTTGACTTCATGCGCCGCAGTGGAATCGATCCTTCCCGTGCATTGATGCTGGGCGATTCTGTACACGATGCCGAAGTCGCAGCCGCTATGGGCGTTTCCTGCATCCTGATTGCTGCCGGGCATCAGCCTCGCCATATTCTGGAAACTACCGGCTGTCCGGTCGTAGATCGAGCCGATCAAATCCCTGCACTTTTATAATGCTTGCAAAAAAGCGGAAGACGCACCATGCGCCTTCCGCTTTTTTTATAAAAATAGGCTTTTGCTTACAATAAATTTACAGAACCTTCACCAAAAGTTTGACACACTTTCCCTGTTTATAGTATCATAATAAAATAGTGTAAGTATGCAAACTCCGGCTTTGCCGGAAGATATTACAAAACAGATAACTGAGGTGTACACATATGTCCCTTGCTGAAAAACTGTTCGGCACTTTCTCTGATAAAGAGCTGAAAAAAATCAAACCGATTACCAAAAAGATCTTAGAGCTGGAGCCCACCTACCAGGCTATGTCCGACGAAGAGCTGCAGGGCCAGACCGCTCTGTTCAAGCAGCGTCTGGCTGCCGGTGAAACGCTGGACGACCTGCTGCCCGAAGCATTTGCCGTCTGCCGCGAAGCCAGCTGGCGCGTGCTGCAGATGAAGCACTTCCCTGTACAGATTACCGGCGGTATCGTGTTGCATCGCGGCTGCATCGCCGAAATGCAGACCGGTGAAGGTAAAACCCTGGTTGCTACCCTGCCTGTTTACCTGAACGCCCTGTCCGGCAAAGGTGTCCATGTGGTCACCGTCAACGACTATCTGGCCAAGTTCCAGAGCGAATGGATGGGCAAGCTGTATCGCTGGCTGGGCCTAAGCGTTGGCCTGATCGTCCCCGGCATGGAAAACAATGCACGCCGGGAAGCCTACGCTGCCGATGTTACTTACGGTACCAACAACGAGTTCGGCTTTGACTACCTGCGCGATAACATGGTCACTTACAAAAAGAACATGGTGCAGCGCGGTCACGCTTATGCCATCGTGGACGAAGTGGACTCCATCCTGATCGACGAAGCACGTACGCCTCTGATTATCAGCGGCCGCGGCGAAGATTCTTCCAGCCTGTATCAGCAGGCCGACAAGTTTGTCCGCACCCTGCACAAGAGCGTTGTTGTCGAGCTGGAGGGCAAAGTTTCCGCCGAAGAGCAGGTCGACGGTGACTACGTCGTGGACGAAAAACACCGCTCTGCTACCCTGACCGAGCGCGGCATCCAGAAGGCCGAAGCTTACTTCAAGCTGGATAACCTGTCTGACCCGGAAAACTCTGCTATTTTCCACAATATCGAGCAGGCCATCAAGGCCCACGGTATCATGAAAAAGGATATCGACTACGTGGTCAAGAATGGTGAGGTCGTCATCGTTGACGAGTTCACCGGCCGCCTGATGATTGGCCGCCGTTACAACGAAGGTCTGCACCAGGCCATCGAAGCCAAGGAAGGCGTGCGTATTGCAGCCGAGAGCAAGACTCTGGCTACCATCACCTTCCAGAACTTCTTCCGTATGTATGAGAAGCTGTCCGGTATGACCGGTACTGCACGCACGGAAGCAGACGAGTTCACCGAGATTTACGGCCTGAACATCGTTACCATTCCTACCAACAAGCCTTCGATCCGAAAGGACCTGCCGGACGTTGTCTACAAAACTGAAGCCGGCAAGTATCATGCCGTCATCGAGCAGGTCCTGGAGTGCCACAAGAAGGGCCAGCCCGTTCTGGTTGGTACTGTCAGCGTGGAAAAGAGCGAAATGCTGGCTAAGATGCTGCAGCGCTACACCCGCGACTTCAATGTTTTGAATGCAAAGCAGCACGAGCGCGAAGCTGAAATCGTTGCACAGGCCGGCAAGAAGGGCGCTATCACCATTGCTACCAACATGGCAGGCCGTGGTACCGATATTCTGCTGGGCGGCAACGCCGAGTTCATGGCAAAGGCACAGCTGCGCAAAGAGCAGTACGCTGAAAAGCTGCTCTGCCCCGATGCGCCCAAAAATGCACCTCTGGACCAGGTCGATCTGCTAATGGCAGAAGCGGACGGCCACAGCGAAACCGAGGATGCTAACATTCTGGCCATGCGTGCCCGCTTCAACGAGCATCTGGCTCACTTTAAGCAGGAAATCGCTGCTGAAGCACAGGAAGTGCGCGATGCAGGCGGTCTGTTCATCATCGGTACCGAGCGCCACGAGGCTCGCCGTATTGATAACCAGCTGCGCGGTCGTGCAGGCCGTCAGGGCGACCCCGGTGCATCTCGTTTCTTCATCAGCCTGGAGGACGATTTGATGCGCCTGTTCGGCGGTGAGCGTATTCAGTCTCTGATGAACACCCTGGGCCTGGAAGAGGATATGCCCATCGAAAACAAGATGATCACCTCTACCATCGAAAACGCTCAGAAGAAGCTGGAAGGCCGCAACTTTGATATTCGTAAGAACGTGCTGAAGTACGACGACGTTATGAACCAGCAGCGCCAGATCATCTATGGTCAGCGCCAGAAGGTTCTGGACGGCGAAGATATCAGCGAAGAAATGCACAAGATGCTGCGCGAGAACATTGATTCTTCCTGTGCACTGTTCATGGCTGGTGATGTCTCCGAGGAGTGGGATCTGGCTGCGCTGCGCCGTCACTATCTGGGCTGGCTGACCACCGATGCCGACTTCCATTATACAGACGAAGAGCGCCGCAATCTGGACCGCCAGGAAATCGCCGACATGCTGTACAACCGTGGTATGCAGATTCTGCAGGGCAAGGAAGTTCGCTATGGCGCACCCCTGATGCGTGAGCTGGAGCGTATCTGCCTGCTGCGCACCGTTGACCGCCTGTGGATGGATCACATCGATAACATGGACCAGCTGCGCCAGGGCATTGCACTGCGTGGTTACGGACAGAAAGATCCTGTTGTTGAGTACCGTATCGAAGGTTTCGATATGTTTGACGAGATGATTGACTCCATTCGCGAAGAAAGCGTCAAGATGCTGCTGCGCATCGAAGTCAAGCAGGCAGGCCAGGCTCCACGCCGTGAGCAGATTACTCATGCCACCAATGCAGGTCTGCGTGCTGATGCAAACCAGGCAGGCCAGGCACAGGCTGTGAACAACCCTGCCGCACACACCCCTGTCCGTGTGCAGAAAATTGGCCGCAATGATCCCTGCCCCTGTGGCAGCGGTCTGAAGTGGAAAAAGTGCACCTGTGCCCAGTACCACCCGGATCTGGCTGATAATCAGAACCCGTAATTTTTCATAGCACAAAGAAAGCCGCTGCGCCAAAACGCCAGTCGGCTTTCTTTTTTCGGCTTGGAAAGGAAGGCTTTTATGGACAGGATGCACCTGATTGAAACCTGCCGCACGTATCGCCGCTTTACCCAAACGCCCATTCCTCAGAAGGTTCTGGACGATATCATCAACGCGCTGCGCTGTTCTTCCAGTGCTCGTAACAGCCAGCCCATTCGCATTTTGCTGATTCGGCAGCCGGATGATGTACAAGCCGTCAATCGTCTGGTCAAATGGGCTGCTGCGCTGCCGCCGGAACTTGGCACACCGAAGGCCGATGAGCTTCCCACTCTGTTTGTTGCCGTTTTGGATGATACTAACGCCCTCGGCAGCCATGACACAGATGCCGGCATCGCCATTGCCAATATGACCTTGGCTGCATGGGCGCACGGTGTGGGCAGCTGCATCATGCAGGCTATCAATCGTCCTGCCTTGACGCAGTTATTCCGCTTACCGGAAAACTTGAAATTGCACAGTATGATTGCTTTTGGTTATCCTTCCCATAAAAGTACGCTGGTGCCGATTCCGGAAGATGGCAGCCTTGCATACTATCTGGATGAAAACAAAAATTACTGCGTACCGCGCCATTGTGCGGATGCATTTGCGCAAGAATTCCGTTCAAAATGAATATATACAGAGTAAAATGAATATTCTTATAAAATATTCGTTTTTTCTTCATTTTCTTCTGCATAATTATTGACAAATGCATTTTTACGGTATATACTAACGTCATTCCAATCGACGGATAGCCGATATTTTTCAACCGTTACATATTATTCACGCGTTTTGTATATACAGGAGGATATTCATCATGGCTCATATTACACGTCGTCAGTTCCTGGCTGCTGCCGGTATCACCACTCTGTCCTTTGCTCTGACTGCTTGCGGCGGCGAAAAGAATGTAGAAAAGATTACTTCTATCGATCAGCTGTACAACGACAAGATCATTGGCGTTCAGCTGGGCACCACCAGTGATGCTTATTCCGTAGATGACTTTGGTGCAGACCATGTAGAGAAGTACAACAAGAGTGCTGACGCCGTGCAGGCTCTGAAGACCGGCAAGATCGATGCCGTCATCGTGGATAATGAACCGGCCAAGCGTTTCGTGGAAGCAAACAGCGACCTGCAGATTCTGGAAACGCCGTACGCAGACGAGGACTACTCCATCTGCCTGGCAAAGGGCAGCGAGATGACTGAGGTTTTCAATCAGGCCATTGCTGAGCTCAAGCAGGACGGCACCATGGATGCCATTCTGGATAAGTACCTCCACGGCGTTGAAGGCGCTGTCGGTTACGTTACGCCGGAAGGCACCACTTATCCTAACGGCACGCTGGTGATGGCTACCAACGCCACCTTCCCCCCGTACGAATACTACCAGGGCGATGAAATCGTTGGTTTGGATGTCGAGTTTGCAACCGCTATCTGCGACAAGCTGGGTTACCAGCTGCAGGTCACGGACATGGAGTTTGACGCAATCATTCCTGCTGTTTCCAGCGGCAAGTGCGCATTCGGCGCAGCTGGCATGACGGTCAATCCGGATCGTCTGAAAAACGCCGATTTCACCGACAGCTACTGCACTGGTGTTCAGAGCATCATCGTCAAAAAGTAAGCAGACACAGGTTTCCCATCGGGGCTGCCCAGCGGCGGCCCCGCTTTGTTGTCCAATCCCATAAATGAAAAGAGAGGTTTCTCATGGCCGAATTTTGGCAAATCCACATTGTTCAAAACTTCATCGTAGACGACCGCTGGAAATATCTTACCGGCGGCCTGAAAAACACCCTGCTGATCTCTATTGGCGCACTGGTCATGGGTCTGGTACTGGGTGCACTGGTGGCAATGGTTCGTGTCACCCGTGACAAGGCAGAAAAGCCCAGCTTGGGGCTGCGTATTCTGAACGGCTTGTGCCAGCTGTATCTGACCATAATCCGCAGCACTCCTGTTATGGTGCAGCTGCTGATTGCCTACTACGTCATTTTTGCTACTTATGATCCCGGCAAGCTGGCTGTTGCCATCCTGGCCTTCGGCTTTAACTCCGGCGCATACGTTGCAGAAATTTTCCGTGGCGGCATCATGAGCATTGATCCCGGCCAGATGGAAGCCGGCCGCAGCCTGGGCCTGTCCTACTGGCAGACCATGCTGCAGATTATCCTGCCTCAGGCGCTCAAGACCGTTCTGCCCAGCCTGTGTAACGAAGGCATTGCCCTGCTGAAGGAAACCTCCGTTGCCGGCTATATCGGTCTGACCGAGCTGACCCGCGGTGCAACCCAGATTTCCACCCAAACGTTTGACTACTTCCCCCCGCTGCTGGCCAGCGCTGCGATCTACCTGGTCGTTGTCCTGGTACTGACCCGCCTGGTACATATTCTGGAAAGGAGACTGGCACAAAGTGAGCGATAAAATTATTGAAGTGCGCGGTTTGACCAAACATTACAAGAGCGCAAATAAAGATTATAAAACTCTCCATGTTCTGAAAGGCATCGATCTGGACATATACCGCGGCGATGTGATTTGCCTGATTGGACCTTCCGGCTGCGGCAAATCCACTTTTCTGCGCTGCCTGAACCGTCTGGAAGTTCCTTCCGGCGGCTGCATCCAGTTTGAAGGTGTTTCGGTCGATGAACGTCACATCGATAAGCTGCGCCAGAAGATGGGCATGGTGTTCCAGCATTTTAATCTGTTCCCTCATAAGACCGTCAAAGAGAACCTTACGCTTGCTCCTGTTCTGCTCAAGCTAAAGAGTAAAGCCGAAGCCGAAAAGCGTGCAGAGGAGCTGCTTGCCCGTGTAGGGCTGGCAGACAAGGCAGATGTCTACCCTGCCAGCTTGTCCGGTGGCCAGAAGCAGCGTATTGCAATTGCCCGTGCTCTGGCTATGGACCCGGACGTGATTCTGTTCGACGAACCAACCAGTGCACTGGACCCTGAAATGGTTGGCGAAGTTCTGGATCTGATGAAGGAACTGGCACAGTCCGGCATCACCATGATCGTTGTCACTCACGAAATGGGCTTTGCCCGCGAAGTGGCAAGCCGTGTCATCTTCATTGATGAAGGTGTCATTCAGGAAGACCGCCCCCCTGAGGAGCTGTTCTCCGATCCGCGGAATCCCCGCTTGAAGGCATTCCTTTCCAAAGTGCTGTAATATAACTTGTTCTGAAACAAACGCATTCTGTCTATCCTATTGCTGTAATAAAAAAGCGGCGAGTCATTACAATGACTCGCCGCTTTTTTACGTCCTTCTATTCGTTTTAGACAGTCTTGTTCAAAGCAACGTACTGTTCAAAATCTTTCTGAACCTTTTCATCCGGTGCAGGTGTCAACAAGCTAACTGCCACAATCATCACACATGCAGCAGTAAATGCCGGCAGCAGCTCATAAATATCCCATGCGCCGCCCAAGGGACGAACCACATATTTCCAGAAAAATACCATAGCTGCGCCCGATACCATGCCTGCCAAAACACCCTGATGATTTGCACGCTTCCAGAACAGCGAGCACAGCACAACCGGTCCAAATGTCGCGCCAAAGCCAGCCCATGCAAACGAAACAATGTCAAAAATCGAGCTATTGGGATCAAATGCAATCACAACGCCAATAACAGCAATCAAAACAACCGTTACACGTGCCACCCAAACAGAATTCTTTTCCGGGATTTTCAAGCCCAAACCATCCTGCATCAGGTCCTGCGAAATGCTGGAAGATGCAACCAACAGCTGCGAGTCTGCCGTGGACATAGTGGCTGCCAAAATACCAGAAATAATTAAACCTGCTACAATCGCAGCCAACAAACCAAATTTGCTCAGCAAATTCGCAATGGTGATTACCAGTGTTTCAGAAGCCGCTCCTTCCAGAACCGGAAGCTCACCAGCAGCAGTCATAGCATTTCCCACTACGCCGATGGTAACGGCAACTGCCAGTGAGATCACAACCCAGACAGATGCGATACGACGAGACAGCTTCAGCTTTGCAGCATCGCCTATGGCCATAAAGCGCAGCAAGATATGCGGCATACCAAAATAGCCCAAGCCCCATGCAATGGCAGAGAAGATAGCCAGCGGCGGATAGGGCTGTGCACCAGCGCCGGGGATGTGCTGCTGCGTCAGGGATAGAAAACCGGGCAACTGCTGCGCATTCGCAATAACCGCATCCACGCCGCCTGCCATATATGTACCAAAGCCCAGAATGATGACGATCGCCAGCGTCATTACCATGCTCTGTACCAGGTCTGTAATGCTGGCTGCCAGAAATCCGCCCAGTGCACAATAGCCAACAATAACGACCGCACTAACCAAAAGTGCTGCATGATACGGCACGTTAAACAAACTTGCAAACAGCTTGCCGCATGCTGCAAAGCCAGATGCCGTATACGGCACAAAGAAAATTACAATCATGATGGCAGAAAAAACATTCAATGCCTTGTGTCCACCATAGCGTTTCGAAAAGAATTGCGGCAAAGTAATTGCGTCCAGATGCTGAGAATAGCAGCGAATTCGTTTTGCTACCAACAGCCAGTTGATATAAGTACCAATCGCCAAACCTATAGCTGTCCAGCCAGCATCTGTTATGCCGGAAAGATATGCCAAACCAGGCAATCCCATCAGCAGCCAGCTACTCATGTCAGAAGCTTCTGCACTCATAGCGGTTACAACCGGACCCAGCTTTCGTCCGCCCAGATAAAAATCGCCTACTGTATCAGAAGACTTCTTACCGCACACAAAGCCAATAGCTATCATGCCCGCCAAATAAACAATAATCGTGATTAGAATACTCAACTGTGAATTAGTCATACTTCTCTCCTTCAACCATAAAAATAGGCCGTCTCGAAAGACCAGACGGCCTATTTTAATTGTAACCCTTGATACATCCCGCTTCACAAAATTTATTTTGCATCACGAGCCCAAGGCTGCATTGCGCCGCAAAACATTCAAGCAGCCTTTCTGTTTCTTGTGTAGGAGCACGGCATTCTGCCAGCACTTCGTCCGAAACGTCCAAATGGGCAACGCCCTTTAGCAACAGATCGCCGCTACTCTTTCCGCCGCTTCTCTTTTCATTTCAAACGTCACTCCATTATATAGTTTAACAGAAATATGCGGTATAGTCTACCCCCTCATTCTCACTACCCGCCTCAGCCACCTGTTTGAAACCGTGTCACGTAAGTACTGTCTAGCGCAGCGAAGCAAACGCATTGTTTCTTTCTGCCGTTCTGAAACTGTACGAAAGCAAGGATAACGACACAAAACTGATCCAGCTTAAACATATTCTTGCACAGGCTCTGGCTTGCGATTCAGCTGA
Organism: Faecalibacterium sp.; assembly: GCA_020025795.1. GTDB lineage: Bacteria > Bacillota > Clostridia > Oscillospirales > Ruminococcaceae > Faecalibacterium. The sequence continues at coordinate 14,229 of JAHHRK010000037.1, forward strand.
TGCAATCGATGCGTTGGATCAGCTACTTTCTGAAATCATCGAATTGCCTGCCTTGCACTTTTACGGTATGCCGGAAGACGAGATTTCTCTCTTTGCAAACAGTGTAGTGGAAAAACAGAAAAGATTGCTGTCTAACAGCTATACTTCTGTGGAAACGGAAGATATCCCAAAAATCTATCAGCATCTATTCTGATACAGCACTTTCTATATGAATCAAAAAGAGCGGCTTGGCTTTTCGTGCCAAGTCGCTCTTTTAAT
>JAHHRK010000038.1 GCA_020025795.1 Faecalibacterium sp.
CACCGTCTATCGCAAATGACATTTCACCGTCCTGCGTTGGCAGGGCGGTTTTTTATTTTGCTGTACTATACCTATTGCGGTAATTGCTGGGCGTCAGACGATATTCCTTTTCAAAGGCTTTATAGAAATAGGTTCGATTGGTAAAGCCCAGCTTATCGCAAATGGTCGTCACACTCCAGTGCGTACTGCGCAGCATTTGCGCTGCGTAGTTCAGCCGCACCAAAAGGCAATATTCGGTAAAGGTTTTGCCAAAATTCTGTTTGATAAACCGACACAGATACGCTGCATTATAATTCAGCTGCTCCGCAAGCTCCTGTTTGGTAATCACACCCTGTCGTGCGTCAACCTGCAATCGGATTGCGCTGGCCAGCTCGCTTTTATTATCGTTTCCTTTATAAACCAGCGCGCTGCGGTACAGCTCCGGCGATTCCAGCAAGCCCAGCAGCCGGCGCAAATGGCCCTGCATTAGCAGCCAGAAGCCCGTTTTCTTATGCAGCATTTCTTCCATGAGCGAGTTGATTTCCTGTTCTACCGGCGGCAGCTGGCCCATTGTGGGCAATGCGGTGAAATGGCAATACGCCTTCAAAAAATCACTGTTCGGCGCAAGGTGATTCAAAAAGAACTGCATGACCATTTGACCATCCGAAAAAGGCGGTTCGTTAGCCAGCAGATTTTGCACGCAGTTGGTATCCAGGCTCAGGAACACACAGCTGGCAAACTGCTGGTACTGCTCCGCATGGCGCACGTTCTTATCCAGGAGGATCGCATCGCCACGGCGCAGGCAAAGACATTCATCTTCGATCCACTCGTTTACTTCGCCGTCCATCACATACAACAGTTCATAGTAATCATGGTAATGGTACTGCCGCTCCACCGGGTAATTGTTCAAAATTTGACATAGTTCCTCGCTGGAGTACTTCCACTGGTGCATGCCGTCCCAATCTGCCATTAAGTACATGGCGCCGCTGCCCAGATCCACGGTCCACATACTGACCGTAAGCGAAGAAATCCAGCGCCGATAGCGGCGCAGCGACTTGGCCGGGACCGCATCCGGCGTGTCTGTCAGCTCCGTAAGGATTGCGGAATAATCATATTCTGACATTTCCTGCCTTTGCATATACGCACCTCTCAAAAGTGTAAAATTTGATACAGTTTCTTCTTTTCGATAGGAAGAATGACATTGTTTTTATGTACAAAAGATTGTACGCTATATGCAAAGAATTTGTCAACGACAAATACAAACGAAGGAGTGTAAATCATGAAAGACCTTGCTGCTCAGCAACAAAAAAAGCAAAAAGAACTGGACAAATGGAAACGTCAGCTGGCAAAAAAGCCGTATCGTGGTTATAGTGTGATGCTGATCGTTATGATCGCCCTGGTTCATCTGCTGGACGAATACGCCAGCAGCTCCTCCGGTGCTATCCAGTCCTCCATCATCAATGATTTGTTCGTAAATCAGATGGGCATGGACTACACCGCCGGCCTCTCTCTGATGTCGATCGTGTCCTTGCTGACATTGGTTGCATCTCTGGCTGCTACCTTCTACAAAACCCTGGCCGACCGCTACGGCCGCCGCCTCTTCTTTATCCTGAGCGCTCTGGGCATGGGCAGCGGTATGCTGATTTGTGCCTGCGCAGAAAACGCATTCTTCTATTTCCTGGGCCGTACCGTGATCGGTTTCTTCACCGCAACCGACTTCCAGGTGCTGTATGCAATGGAAGTTTCTCCCGATAACAAGCGTGGTACTTTCTTCTCCATTACCAAGAGTATCGGTACGATTGGCATTGTGCTGATTGCAGTCGTGCGCGGTATGTTCATGGGTACTGACGGCGGCAACTGGCGTATCGTTTACATGGTTCCCGCAATTGCCGGTATCGGTCTGGCCATCATTGCGCTGTTTGCCTGCCGCGAAACCGACGTGTTTATGCGCCGCCGCATCGAAACGCTGGAGCGCGAACTGTCCGGCGAAGCTACCGAGCAGGACAAGCAGGAAGAAAAAGTTGGCCTGATGCCGGCTTTCCGCATGATTGTTCACAACAAGCAGCTGCTGATGCAGTTGATTTCCATGACCCTGTTTATGTGTGCTATGATGCCCTTTACCGGCTTCTATGAATCTCTGATGACCATGAACGGCATGAGCACCGAAGCTGTTACCACCGCATTGTTTGCTTACCCCATTTCCTGGGCTGCACTGCTGTTCATCAGCGGCTTTATCAGCGACAAAAAGGGCCGCAAGTTTACCGTTATTCTGTTCGGCGTGCTGGCTATGATTTGCCAGGTTGCTTACATCATCGGCTCCGGCGCAGGTATGCATCCGCTGATGGTTGGCCTGCTGCTGGGCGGCGCAATCGGCAGCTACTGGACCTCCAACAACAGCATCCTGCTGATGTCTGCTGAGGTTGCTCCCACCCGTCTGCGTGCTTCCGTCAACAGCGTGTTCGGCATGGTATCTCTGGTTGCATCCCTGATTGCTACTGCACTGTTTGCATGGCTGGTCACCATTGTTCCGCTGGAGAGCCTGTGCCTGGTAGGCGGCGTTGTCATTCTGGGTCTGTCTATGCTGTTCCTGATTTTCACCACCAAAGAAACCGCAGGTATGGCACTGGACGCTGAGTAATCGGAGGTATAATCACAACAATGGAACGCAAAACTTTATTTAACGACGGCTGGCAATTCCACATGGGCGAGCTGGAGCAAAAGCCCTGTTCTGCACGCAGCAAAACCGGTATGTGCGGCGGTGCCGCCAACCTGACCAACGCAGAAGGCGGCTTTTATCCGCTGCCGGAGCGGTTCTGGGCTTTGTTTGGTGCCCAGGGCAAAGAGGCCGGCAACCAGGTAGTACATCTGGTCCCTGAGCTGACCGATACTTGGGAACCGGTTACCCTGCCCCATGACTGGCACATCCGCCAGGATTACATCAATCCCGGCGATACCAGCAGCCCCGAATCCGGTGTACACAACGTGGGCAGCGACAGCCTGCCCAACGGCATCGGCTACTACCGCAAGGTATTTTCTCTGCCTGCGGAAGCGGAAGGTCAGCGTCTGTTTTTGGAGTTTGAGGGCGTCATGCACAATGCGTCCATTTGGATGAACGGCTTTTTGATTGCACAGCATTTTTCCGGCTATTCCGGATTTGCTGTGGACATCTCCGAATATGCCAACTACGGCGATGAAGGCAAAAACGCACTGCTGATCCGCACCGACTCGGACGAGCTGGAAGGCTGGTGGAGCGATGGTGCCGGCATCTACCGTGACATTTGGCTGAACTGTGTGCCTGTGGTACATATCGCACGCGACGGCATCTTTGCACGCTCTACCCTGCTGGAAAACGGCAGCGCCGATGTGCGTGTTTCCGCTGAAATTGAAAACAGCGGCGCCCAGGCCTGGAACGGCTCTGCCTGCTTCCGCCTGTACAACCCGAACGACGAGCTGGTTGCACAGGAGAATGCCAGTGCTTCTGCCAAGGCATTTGCACAGGACAGCACCGAGGTTACTTTCCATCTGGATCAGCCTGCCCTGTGGGATTTAGAGAACCCCAACCTGTACCGTGTGGAAGTGGAACTGACCGACGGTGCAAGCGACAAGACCTCTGTGGCGTTCGGCGTACGCAGCGCCGTATACACCCAGAAGGGTCTGCTGCTGAACGGCAAGCTGGTGAACCTGAAGGGCGTTTGCGTCCATCAGGACTTCGCCGGTGTTGGTACTGCCATGACCCGCGACATCCTGCGCTACCGTTTGCAGCGCATCAAGGATATGGGCGGCAACGCTTACCGTTCCGCACACCATGCCGCAACCCGCACTCTGCTGGAAGAATGCGACCGCATGGGTATTCTGGTGCTGAACGAAGTACGCCACTTTGATTTGCAGAACGAAAGCATTGCAGATCTGGAGGATATGATCCGTGGCTCCCGCAATCACCCCTCGGTGTTCATGTACTGCATGGAAAACGAGGAGTTCAGCGAATGCATGCCCCAGGGCCGCCGCATTTTGAAGCGTATGATTGCTTTGGGCCACGCACTGGACGATACCCGTGCTTTCACTACCGCGACCCAGTTTGGCCGCGATGACGTGGATTATCTGGCACTGACCGACGTTGCCGGTTACAACTACGACAACGGTCAGGCACAGACCTTCCTGGAAGCACGCCCCGAAGGCCGCGTTATGGCTACCGAGGACGTTAGCTTCCTGTCCACCCGCGGTGTTTACGAGGATTCTCCCGAACACGGCTGGTGCGACTGCTACGAAGGCGAAAACTACTATTTCAAGATCATGCGCCGCAACGGCATTGACCCCGGCACGATGGGCGGCGCAGTATCTTCTCTGGAGCTGACGCACACCTACTTCAACAACCGCATCAAGACCCCGCAGCTGGGCGGTATGTTCCTGTGGACTGCTTTTGACTACCGTGGCGAGACCTTCCCCTGGAACTGGCCTGCCGTTGTCAGCAGCTACGGCGCAATGGACTACTGCGGCTTTGAAAAGGACAGCTTCTACTACTGGCGCAGCCTGTGGACCACCGAACCGATGGTTCACTGCCTGCCCAGCTGGGATCTGGCCGGTCAGGAAGGCCAGAACGTCCGCATTGAGCTGTACTCCAACTGCCAGGAAGTGGAACTGTTCGTCAACGATGTAAGCGTTGGCCGCAAGGCACATACGCTGGGCCGCGTTACCGCCTGGGACGTGACCTATCAACCCGGTACGCTGCGCGCCGTAGGCTATAACGATGGCGCTGCGGTTGCCGAGCAAATTCACCGCACCCCCGGCCAGCCTGCTTTGCTCAAGCTGGAGCCTGTTTATGCAGGCGAGCAGGACGTTCTGGTAAAGGTAACCGTAACCGACGAGACCGGTCTGACCTGCCAGCGTGCCTGCCTGCCCGCAACCTTTACCGCCGAAGGCGGCAGCGTGATCGGCGTAGGCAACGGCGATCCTGCCTGCCACGAGTCGGATGTAAGCAACACCCGCACCACCTTTAACGGTTTGGGTATGGCTGTGGTTCGCCGCAATGGCACCGAGCCACTGACCGTAACGGTACAGGCACCCGGCCTGCCGCAGGCAAGCTGCACTTTATAACGATCCCATAATAACCCCTTCTTTTCCTTCCCCTAACAAAAAGGCCGCCGACGCGTTATGCGTCAGCGGTCTTTTTGTTTTATCACAATTTTTATTCTGCTTCAGCGCACAAAATCTCTTTGCGGCTGTGCATCTTGTGCGCCAGATAGGACGGCAAATAGAACAGCGCAGGCACGATCAGGTACAACAGATACAAAATGCAGGTAACCATGCGCGGATCTCTTGCACCAAACAACTGCTCTACCAGAAAATGCTTCCCACGGAAATACATATAGTCTGCCTGAATGGGAGAATAATTGACGATATTGGCCGGGATAGACACGATCAGTCCGGGCAGGCTGGCCAGGAACATTTCCCACCATTTGGTGATGCCAGTATAGCTGTGATAGCCCGACATCAGCATCACCAGGCAGGTAAACAGCATACAGCCATGATAAATAAACGTATGGAACGCTGCAAAGGAAATGCAGGAATAATCCATCAGCCGTGCCACCGGGTAAAGGAAATTGATCAGCGCGCCCAAAAGGCCCAGCGTACAGACATATCCGCAGGCTGCACGCTTCCACAGGCCTTTGCCCCAAATGGCAAACGGCATTGCATACATAAAAATGCTGCAAGGGTACAGCGACAAGTTTACTGTCAAATCCAATGCGTTACGGGTGCCGGCCAGGCTGTCCCATGTAATGATTGCCACTTCCAGTACAACCAGTACAGCCAACATTCTGATAAACACCGGTTTGATCAATTCTTTGCGCTTTGCTACATAAATGGCCGAACCAATGACGATGGCCAGAACCACCGCCTCAAACACAAAGTGCAGCGGCGTAAACAAGGTGCCCGGCAGCTCTGCTGCTGGCGGCAGATAATCCTTATGGGTAAAAAAGTTTTTCATTAGGAAGTTAAAGTTTTTCATATGTCCCCTTTTATTGCTTTATCCGCCCATTTCTCCAGGCAGTTTGTACGCATTTTCGATGTTTTATGGCAAACACTATTATTATACTGGATGGCCGCCGGCTTTTCCAGTACTTTCACAGATTAAACATCTTTTGTAGATTTTCCTGGATATACTAATTTCATGAATTATCGATCGATTTGTGCCGCAAACTCTCTTGGACTGATGCCATATTCCGCTTTGAACGCATGGTAGAAGCTGGCGTAGTCGCCAAAGCCGCCCAACGTATGCGGCACGAGAAAAATCTGAATCGGAAAACGCTTTGGCATCATCCCTTTTTGCCAAGGCGCGTAGAAATGGAGGAATTGCATATGCCTATGCAGATGGGTTTTCGCTGGTATGGCGAAGGCAACGACAACATCAAGCTGTCTGACATTAAGCAGATCCCCGGTGTAACCAGCATCGTCTGGGCGCTGCACCACAAAATGCCCGGCGAAGTTTGGCAGGTAAACGAAATCGCCGAGGTTCAGAAGCAGCTGGAGCCTTACGGCTTCAACATGGACGTGGTCGAATCCGTCAACGTACACGATGACATCAAAATCGGCCTGCCCACCCGTGACGCTTATATCGAAAACTACAAGCAGACCATCCACAATCTGTGTCAGTTCGGCGTCAAGGTCATCTGCTACAACTTCATGCCCATCTTCGACTGGACCCGTACCAACCTGTTTCACCCGGTCGGCGACGGCTCCACCGCACTGTACTACGAAAAGGACATGATTCAGGACGATTACAAGGCTATGGCTGACTACATCCTGGGCTTTACCGAAAAGTACAACATGACCTTCCCCGGCTGGGAGCCGGAGCGCATGGCTAAGCTGGACGAGCTGTTCAAGGCTTACGTACCTGTCACTAAGGAAAAGCTGTGGGAGAACCTGAAGTACTTCCTGGAAGCAATCATGCCCACCTGCCAGGAGTGCGACATCAAGATGGCTATCCACATGGACGATCCCCCGTGGGACATCTTCGGCATTCCCCGCCTGCTGACCAACGAGGAAAATATCAACCGTTTCCTGACCATGGTCGACAATCCCTACAACTGCCTGACCCTGTGCTCCGGCAGCCTGAATGCAGACCCTAACAACAATGTTGCTGACATCGTTCGCAAGCACTGCGACCGCATCGCATTTGCTCACATCCGTAACGTGAAACACTTTGAAAACGGCGACTTCTCCGAAGCTTCTCACCGCGACTGCGACGGCGACACCGGCATCCTGGAGATCCTGAAGGCTTACCACGACTGCGGTTACGAAGGCTATATCCGCCCCGACCACGGCCGTCACCTGTGGGGCGAAGGCCCCGGCACGGTCCGCCCCGGCTACGGCCTGTACGACCGTGCTCTGGGTATCATGTATATGCTGGGCGTCTGGGATATGCTGGACCGTCTGGACAACAAATAATTTCCGTATCATACGCATTGGATACTTTTGGAGGTAAACGATTATGATGGATCTGCCCTTGAACATTGATTTTTCCGGTAAGGTTGTTGTGATTACCGGTGCAGGCGGCTTGATCTGCGGCGCTATGGCTCGTGCTTTCGCACAGTCCGGCGCTAAGGTTGCTGCTCTGGACCTGAACGAAGAAGCGGTTAAGAAGCTGGCTGACGAGCTGAAGGCCGAAGGCTACGTCTGCGAAGGCTACAAGGCAAATGTTCTGGATGCTGACGCTCTGAAGGCCGTCCACGATCAGGTCGTTGCTGACCTGGGCACCTGCGACATCCTAATCAACGGTGCAGGCGGCAACAACCCCCGTGCTACCACCGACAACGAGTACCAGCACGAAGCATGGGAAGGCTGCAAGACCTTCTTCGATCTGGAGCAGAGCGGCGTTGACTTCCTGTTCAAGCTGAACTTCCAGGGCACCCTGCTGCCCACTCAGGCTTTTGCAATGGACATGGTCAACAAGAAATCCGGCTGCATCCTGAACATCTCTTCCATGAACGCATACACCCCGCTGACCAAGATTCCTGCATACTCTGCAGCTAAGGCAGCTATCTCCAACTTCACCCAGTGGCTGGCTACTCACTTTGCCGGCACCGGTATCCGCTGCAACGCAATTGCTCCGGGCTTTCTGGTTTCCGCACAGAACAAGGCTCTGCTGTACAACGAGGATGGCACCCCCACCGCTCGTTCCGAGAAGATCCTGAACGGCACCCCCACCCATCGTTTTGTTGACGCTGACGAGCTGCTGGGCGCTACCATGTTCCTGTGCGACGACAAGGCTGCTTCCGCTATCACTGGCGTGATCCTGCCCGTCGATGCTGGCTTCTCCGCATACTCTGGTGTCTAATCCTTTTCTTTTTGCTTCCTCCAACATTTTTTATACTTTTCCCAATATAGAAAGGTCGCCGCTTCGTTTCCCATAAAACGAGGCGACAGCCTTTTTTTCTTTTTGCAGGCAGAAAGTGGTCTCTCTGCTCGTATCTGCATTTGCCCAGACCCCGAAGCATACACTGTGCTGTCCCCGTTTTGCTTTGTATGTTCGGAGGTACCATGAAACACTTATCTTTGGCTGCGGCGACTGTGCTGCTTTTATCTGTTTTAATCTGTCTGCTGGCCGGTTGCCGGCCGCCTTTTGCCCATGCGCCCGGCTGGTCAGACGAGCCGGAAGGCCGGGTCTATTTTTTGCCAAATGGAAAGCGTGCCACCGGCTGGCAAACCATCGACGGGCAGCGCTACTGCTTTACCCGGGAAGGAACCCCCATGACGGGCTGGCAGATGTTGGGCAATAAAACCTACTCTTTTCGGCCGGACGGCACGCCCATAACAGGCTGGGTTCCCGGCGAACAGGGCAGCCGCTATTTTGACGAAACCGGCGCCATGCTGACCGGTCGGCATGAAATCCAGGGCCGGGTGCATTTTTTTGCGCCCAACGGTGTAGAAGTGCCGCTGGCGAACGCACAAAACGCATTACCGGAAGATTACACCGTAGAATTAAAGGAAATCGGTGGCGGGCGGCAAATCGCAGCTATTTGTTACGAGGACCTGCGCCAGATGTTTGCCGACTGCAAAGCCGCCGGGTGCTCACCGGCTGTATGCTCCGCGTATCGCAGCCGGGAAAAACAGGAAAAACTCTTTCGCCGCAAGGTGAACTTTTACCGCCGCCAGGGACATTCCGATGCAGATGCCGTCACGCTGGCAGGCACTGTGGTTGCCGCCCCCGGCACCAGCGAACATCAGTTGGGTCTGGCACTGGACATTGTGGACAGCAACCACTGGAACCTGGACGAAACGCAGGAATCCACCCCAACGCAGCAATGGCTGATGCAAAACAGCTGGCAATACGGATTTATCCTGCGCTATCCCAACGACAAAAGCCAGATTACCGGCGTAATTTACGAGCCTTGGCATTATCGCTGGGTCGGGCGGGAAATTGCCGCCGATTTACACGAAAGCGGCCTTTGCTTAGAGGAATACTTAGGCGCAGCCACCATGCGCTGAATAGATTTTCTTGTGCTTTGTGCGCCTGAATGATATAGTAAACAGGAAATACAAAAAAGAGAGGACTGCCATCATGACCGCTAACGAAGCCATCGCCTATATCCATTCCGTCTGCTGGAAAAACAGTACACCGGGCCTTGCCCGCACCCAGGAGCTTCTGCGCCGCATGGGCAATCCGGAAAAGAAACTAAAATTTGTTCACATCGCCGGCACCAACGGCAAAGGCAGCACCGCCGCCATGACTGCTTCGATTTTGCAGAAGGCAGGCTATCGCACCGGACTGTTCACCTCGCCTTTCATTTACCGCTTTCAAGAGCGGATGCAGGTCAACGGCGAACAGATTTCCGATGCGGACTTGGTTGCGGCAACGGAATTCGTAAAGCCGTTTGCTGAATCCATGCCCGAACGCCCCACCGAGTTTGAGCTGCTCACCTGCATTGCTTTCGCTTACTTTGCAAGCCAGCACTGCGACATTGTTGTGCTGGAGGTAGGTATGGGCGGTGCGCTGGATGCCACCAATGTAATCGACACGCCGGAAGTCGCTGTCATCACGAACATTGGCCTGGACCACACCGAATATCTGGGCAACACCCTGGAGGCGATTGCCGAAACCAAAGCCGGCATTTTCAAGCCCAATGGCAACGCCGTCATTTACCGAGGCACAGAGAGCGTAGAAGCAGTATTTGAACGCATCTGTGCTCAGCGTCATGTCAGCCTGAAAAAGGCAGATTTCGATGGTCTGTGCCTGGTACAGCACACATTGGAAGGTCAGGTTTTCCATTGCGGCGCACGCAAAGAGCTTTTCCTGCCGCTGCTGGGCGTTCATCAGCTGCATAATGCCGCAGTTGTGCTGGCAGTAATGGACACGCTGATGGAAAAGGGCTGGCAGATTTCCGAGCAAAACATTCGGGACGGCCTGCGAGATGTACGCTGGCCCGGTCGCTTTGATATCCTGCACCACGATCCTTTGTGCATCATTGATGGCGGACACAACCCCCAGTGCATCGAAGCACTGGTACAGAACATTCAGGATTATCTGCCCGGCCAAAAGCTAGTCGTGCTCACAGGCGTGCTGGCAGACAAGGACTACGCCGATATGTATCGTCCTGTGCTGCCCTACGTGCAGCAGTTTATCTGCGTCACGCCGCCCAGCCCGCGCCGGCTGGAAGCGGAGCAGCTGGCTGTCTATCTGGGAAAAACCGGTGTACCTGCTGCGGCTTACGCTTCCATTGCGCAAGGCGTGCGCGCCGCAGTAGAAGCCGCCGGGCTGGATGGCGTTGTGCTTTGCTTCGGCTCGCTGTATTTGATCGGCGATGTGAAAGCGGCGCTGGATACTTTGTAACATTGCAAAATAAAAGCGCCCTTGCCAGGATGGCAGGGCGCTTTTTCATGCATTACTTCTGGCGGACATCCTCTGCGCCGGCAAAGTAAACTGCCAATGCGCCGGGTCCCAGATAAGAACCGGTAACCGGTTCATGGTTCACAATCAGGATTTCCTTGGGCTGATGCTTCTGCTTCAGGCTCTCAGCCAGCGCAGCAGCGTCTTCCGGGCAGCCGCAGTGAGAAATGCCCACGATCTGCTGTTCGGGAGCAACGATCAGCTCATCATATTTTTCCACGATACGGTTCAGCACAGCCTTGCGGCCGCGAATCTTTTCAAAAGAAACGATTTTGCCTTCGTCGTTGCCTTTCAGCAGCGGCTTGACCTGCAGCAGCGTACCTACTGCTGCAGCAGCATTGGACAAGCGACCGCCCTTGCGCAGGTGCATCAGGTCATCCACGGTAAACAGCTGATACATCCGATGCTTTGCCGCTTCCAGCCGTTCGGCAGCCTGGCTTGCAGTCAGACCGTCCTGCTGATACTGCTGTGCGCGCAGCACCAGCAGACCTTCGCCCAGAGAAGCGCCCAGACTGTCCACCACAGCGATTTCCCGCTCCGGATAATTGTCCAACAGCTGCTCGCGTGCAATGCGTGCCGAATTCAGCGAGCCACTGATGCCAGAGGACATACCTACAAACAGGATATCCTTGCCAGCCTTCAAAGCCGGTTCCATATAATCTACATACTTCTGGGGGTTGATCTGAGAGGTGGTGATTTTCGCACCCTTTTTCATATCCGCATAGTAGGCTTCGGCATCAAAGCTGCGGGTATCCAGACATTCCCGATGTTCGCCGTCCATGAAATAAGAAAGAGGCACTACGCCGATCTCATATTTTTCTGTCAGCTCCGTAGGAAGATTGGCCGATGTATCTGTAAAAATTGCAAAGCTCATAGTACCCTCCGCAAAACAATGAATCTGCCCGGCAACCCAGCTGGTGGGAGAAATGCCAGTGCCGAGTAACTTTTTCTTTTCTGATTTATTATATCATGAAGTGCAGCAAAATGGTACTGTCTGCCCGTATTAACCTTTTTTGTACCTGCTGATTGTATCCTTTTGCTTTTTCTGTCCTTACAAACGCAAAAGCGCCTCGTATCGGAACCCGGTACGAGGCGCTTTTTTATGCGGTTATTCTGCCTTCAGTGCGTTTTTCCAGCAGCCGCTCTTGTAGAAAATCAGCGAAACGATCATGCCGATGCCCCAGCCAATGGGCCAGGCCAGCCAGATACCCATGGTACCCAGCGGCACAGACAAAATCTTTGCCAGCGCAACGCGCAGTATCAGGTCGGTAAAGGTTGCCGCCATAAACTGCTTCATCTGCTCGGCACCACGCAGGATGCCGTCTGCCACCAACTTCATGGAAACCACGAAGTAGAACGGTGCCAGAATCCGCAGGAACTGGACGCCCGTGCTCATAGCCAGGCCGGCCGGCTCGTCCAGGAACAGGCGCAGCAGATACTGGCCGCCGAAGAAGTACAGCAGCACCAGCGGCACGCTGAGCAGCCATACGATCTTCAAGCCTGCCTTAAAGCCCTGCTTCACACGGTCCGGCTTGTTTGCGCCCAGGTTCTGGGCGGTGTAGTTGGAGATACCGTTGCCCAGCGTGGTAAAGGAAGTGATGACCAGGTTGTTCATCTTGACCGCAGCGGAGTAGCCAGCCATAACGCTGGAACCGAAGCCATTGATGACGCCCTGAATGAAGATGTTGCCGATCGAGATAAAGCTCTGCTGCAAAATACTGGGGACGGCGATCATGGAAATCTTTTTCAAAAGCTGCCAGGAGAAGATCGGCGCTCTTTCTTCCGTCTTGATTTGCGCAAAGCGCTTGAACACGACAATCACGGCCAAAACGCAGCTTACGCCCTGGCACAGGAAGGTTGCCCAGGCCACGCCTGCAACACCCATATGGAACTTGGTAACAAACAGGATATCCACCGCAATGTTGGACACAGAGGATGCTGCCAGGAAATAGAACGGCGTTTTGGAATCGCCCATTGCGGAGAAGATGCCGGTTGCCACATTATAATAGAACACAAAGGGCAGGCCCAGGATATAAATATCCAGATACAGGCGGGAGTCTGCCATAACATTTGCCGGCGTGTGGATCAGCTCCAGCAGGTCCGTGCAGAAGGTCATGCCCAGCAGCATCAGCAGCAGGCACAAAACGCCGCTGGCGATCAGCGTGGTATACACAGCGGTTTTGATATCCCGATAGCGCTTTGCGCCGAACAGCTGCGATACAACCACCGAGCAGCCGATGTTACAGCCAAAAGCGAACGCAATGAAAATCAAGGTGACCTCGTAGCTGTTGCCTACGGCAGCCAGTGCCGCTTCGCCTACAAATTTACCGGCGACAAGGCTGTCTGCCAGGTTATACAGCTGTTGGAAGATAATGCTGCCGAACAACGGCAGGCAGAACTGCCATAGGACAGTTTCCGGTTTTTCTACGGTTAGATCCTTATTCATGGAAACTCCTCTCTCCCCATTTGGTTGACACAAATCCTACGGCATATTATACTATTTTCTGCAATATGTAAAATGTATGTTTCATATCTTTATCATATCAAAAATATATAGTAGGGCATGGATTATGAATATCAGTTACGATTACTACCGGATTTTTTACTATGTGGCCAAATATAAGAGTTTCACCAGGGCTGCCGCCGTCCTTTTGAACAATCAGCCCAATATCACCCGCAGCATCAAAAATCTGGAATCTGAGCTGGGCTGCACGCTTTTTCGCCGCTCGAGCCGCGGCGTCACGCTGACCCCAGAGGGCGAAAAGTTATACACCCACATCGCCCTGGCCTTTGAGCATATCGAACGAGGCGAACGAGAGCTTGCCATGGACAAGTGCCTGGAAAGCGGTGTGGTTTCCATCGGTGCCAGCGAAGTGGCGCTGCACTGTGTACTGCTGCCCGTGCTGCGCCAATTTCGCCAGCTGCACCCCGGCGTGCGGATTCGGCTAAGCAACCACTCCACCCCACAGGCTGTAACTGCTTTAACCGAAGGGCTGGTAGATCTTTCGGTGGTCACTACCCCGATGGACCTGCCTTCCTCGGTGAAAAAAATTCTGCTGTGCTCCATTCGGGAAGTGCCGGTGTGCGGTGCCGGGTATGCGCATCTCACTCGAAAAAAACTGCCTCTTTCCCAGCTGACAGAATACCCCCTGATTTGTCTGGGCAAGCAGACCAAGACTTACGATTTTTACGCACGCTGGTTTTCCCGCAACGGATTGGTTTTGACCCCCGACATTGAGCCAGCCACCGCCGACCAGATTTTGCCGCTGGTGAAAAACGATCTGGGCATTGGCTTTGTGCCAGAGGAATTTTTGTCCAGCGAATCGGAAAGTACCGGCGTTTATCGGCTGGCTGTCACACCGGAACCGCCCAAGCGGGATATTTGCCTGTTAGTGCGCAA
>JAHHRK010000039.1 GCA_020025795.1 Faecalibacterium sp.
CGCATCACGCCCCACTATAAACGGCAGATTTCCGGCTTTCGCCGCCAGGGCTGCACAGATGATTTGCTGCTGTGTGCCATGCAGGAAGCGCTGGACCACAACGTGCCGCGCTGGTGCTATGTGCGCCGCATTTTGGAGCGATGCGCAGCGGATGGCATCCTGACCGCCGAAGCCTATCAAAGCGCTCGCCCTGCCCCCAGCAGCGGACATAACATTCGGGTAGACCGCAGCCAGCCCAGCGGCAACGACTTCATTAAAAATGCCGTGAACCGTCCGCGCCGCCTGAAACGGGATGCCGCCTGAGCAAGGCTTACAGAGCGCAAAACAGCGTTTTGTGTGCGGCATATCCCATACCCCTGCCCAAACAAAAAGCACCGCCACGGCTCTCTCCGGGCGGTGCTTTGGTATGATTCATTTGCTATTGAGGATGCAGCGGCATTCTTACTTTTTTCGAGGCGCAAACAAAAAGCCATTATACCGAATGACCGTATAACCCATGAAAACGCAGCCCACCAAAACGGCGGCAAGGCCAAGATAGTACCCAATCTCATGGCCAAGTAACCAGTTGAGAATCGGCATACCGAAAATGCCAAGGCCTACTATCATACCGCCAACGCCCATCTTTTGCGCAAACGGTTTCCGGTCTTCCTGCGAAATGTTCCGCCAATGATAGGAATGTAAAAGGCTGATATTTTCTTTCCAGCCAATTTGATAGCTGGTACAGATCAGCAAAAGGCCGATCAGCAGTTCCCCTACAAATTCGCCAATGGTCATTTGTGCACCTCCTGTGTGCTGTATGGACACTGCGCTTTACTGCTCGATTTCATCCAAAAGGTAAATGGCAAACACCACATCAATTTGCGGTGGGTCGGTTTCCGCGATTTCTCCGCCGAACATGACGCGGATGCGTGTGCCTGCCTGCATTTCCGGCACCTGCTTGGCATTGGTACTGATGACCACTTCCCCTTCCAAGGGAGCATCTTTGCCGCCTATGGGCTTTACCAGAGCCGTTCCGTCCCGGATTTCCACGACCTCTGCATCAAAAAAGCGGTCATCATTTACAGGCGGATTTTCCTCTCCCTTGCTGCCGCAGGCAACCAAGCCCACTGCCAGCACCAGTGCTAAAACGAATGCTGCGAACTTTTTCATTGCAGATTCCCCTTTCCATTGGATTTCTGTTATTATTTGCCGCCTTTCTGTTTCATGCGGCGGCTGCAAGTGCTGAACTTACTCGATGTTGATGATGCAGCGGCATTTCGGGTAATTGGAGCAGCCGTAGAACTCTTTTCCCGCGTAAGCGCCTTTGGAAGCCTTGCGCTTAATCATGGCTGCACCGCATCGCGGACAAATTATTTTTTCTGCCGACGCGGATTTTTCAATCGGCCGTTCGCTGGGTTGTTCCGCAGGCGCTTGCTGTTCGGTATTCTGCTGCGCTGCCTGAGCCGCTTCCATTTCTTCCCGGTATTTTGCGGTGTAATCCACCGTGTGTTCCTGATGGTGACTCAGGAAATACTGCGCCAAATTTTCCATTTCTTTTTCGCTGATGGACGCATCGGCGCTGCGGTCTGTTGTGCGAATGTACTCCGCCAGCTGATCCGCCCGAATCACCTGATTTTTGACCTCTTTTTTCGCATAGCGGTCATACAGCACGGTTTTGGGGTTTGCCAAAATAACAATGGATCGGTACGCATTATAAAAGCTATTTTCAAACAGCGCTTTCGTAAGCACGTTGGTTTTTTCTGCTCCACGCATCGCTTTAATCAGCTCCAAATGGCGGCGGTTCTGGGTAATCGGCGAATAGATACCCTCCTTATGGGCACGTTTGCCATAGTGTACGGTGCGCATGAAATCGCCGGCATTGTTGATTTCAATATTGCCATACAGATTCTTGCACTCAATGACGTAAACATGCTTTCTCGTGACCAGCAGGTAATCGATTTGCGCTGTCAGGCCGTCATGCTCCAGATATAAATCATGCAGCACATACATCGGAATATGGCTGTTAGCCAGCTCGAAATGTATTGCATTTTCGCCGTAAATTCCTGCATTGACTCGGCTGATTTCTTCATCCAGTTTTGCCGCTGTTTCGCCGGTTGCTTGTTCGCGAAGCGTTTGCAACGCCGCAAACTGCTTGTGGGCATTGCTTTCCTCTTTTAAGAAAATCGGTTCTTTGATTTTATCAAACAACCCCATGTTTGTATCCTCCGTTTACCTTTTCCTAAAACGATTGGTTTCCTGCGCTGTGCGAAAAAAGGGCACAGCGAATGTGCTGTGCCCTTTTAATTCGATGCTTATGGATTAGACCGGGTGAGACTTGTTCTGGTAGTCTGCATGGTCTGCGTCCACGCCCTGCATTTTTGCGTTGCGCTTTTCAAAGAACTTGGGTGCAACCTGCGGGAACATTGCGTAGGTCAGCACGTCCTCTTCCTGGATAGCGTACTTGGCTGCTTCTGCCTTCAGCTTGTCCATTTCGGGCTCCAGCGTGTCAGCAAAGCGGCAGGTAATGGGCTGCTCGTCGCCCAGAATCTTCTTGGTGAACTCTGCGCTGATGGGTGCGGGAGTCTTGCCGTAGTCGCCGTGGACCAGACCCTTGAACTCCTTGGTGACCATCTTGTAGCGCTCGCCCAGAATGACGTTGAACACAGCCTGGGTGCCAACGATCTGGCTGGTGGGGGTAACCAGCGGCGGATAGCCTGCGTCCTCACGCACGCGAGGAATCTCAGCCAGCACTTCGTCCAGCTTATCTTCCTTGCCGGCTTCCTTCAGCTGGTTCAGCATATTGGAGAACATACCGCCCGGCACCTGGTACAGCAGGGTGTTTGCGTCAACGCCCAGAGACTTGTGGCTGATCTGGCCGTTGGTGACGTACTTATCACGCAGCTTTGCGAAGTAGTTACGGACCACGTTCAGCTGGTTCAGATCCAGGCCGGTGTCGTAGTCGGTGCCCTTCAGTGCAGCAACCAGAGACTCGGTAGGCATATGAGAAGTACCCATAGCCAGGGGGCTCATGGAAGTATCGATGATGTCTGCTCCAGCCTCGATGCCCTTCAAAATGGACATGGAAGCCAGACCAGCGGTGTAGTGGCTGTGGATGTCAACAGGAATGCTGACGGTTTCCTTCAGCTTGGACACCAGATCGTAGCAAGCATACGGGGTCAGCAGGCCAGCCATATCCTTGAT
The DNA here is from genome assembly GCA_020025795.1 of Faecalibacterium sp. GTDB lineage: Bacteria > Bacillota > Clostridia > Oscillospirales > Ruminococcaceae > Faecalibacterium. The sequence goes on from JAHHRK010000039.1 coordinate 3,181, forward strand.
GCAGATGGAGTTTGCGCCCATCTCTTCCAGGGTCTTAGCGTAGTTCTTGTAGTACTCGTTGTTATGTACGGGGCTCAGCGTGTAGCTGATGCAGCCCTGAACGTGTGCGCCTTCCTTGTTGGCTGCCTTGATGGCGGTCTGCAGGTTACGTGCGTCGTTCAGTGCGTCGAAAATACGGATCACGTCGATGCCGTTTGCAACAGACTTCTGTACGAAGTACTCGACAGCGTCGTCAGCGTAGGGGCGGTAGCCCAGCATGTTCTGACCACGGAACAGCATCTGCAGCTTCTGGTGGGGCAGTTCCTTACGCAGGATGCGCAGGCGCTCCCAGGGGTCCTCATCCAGGAAACGGATGCAGGAGTCAAACGTTGCGCCGCCCCAGCACTCCACGGAGAAGTAAGGGATCTTATCCATTTCGGGCAGGATGGGACGCATTTCGTCCATCTTCATGCGTGTAGCCAGCAGAGACTGATGGGAATCACGCAGGACAACCTCAGTAATCTTGATCGGCTTTTTTGCCATTGTAAGTCACCTCTCTGCTATTTTTAGTTCATAGAAACCAGAACGTCGCCGGAGTTGACGGTGTCGCCCTTGTTTACATTCACAGAAGAAACCGTGCCGTCCTGAGGAGCAACGATCTCATTTTCCATCTTCATAGCTTCCAGGATGACCAGCACGTCGCCAGCCTTTACCGCTGCGCCGGCTGCAACCTTAACGTCCAGGATGTTGCCGGGCATGGGAGCCTTAACAGCCACAGCGCCTGCTGCTGCGGGAGCTGCTGCCTTGGGTGCTGCTGCGGGTGCGGGTGCTGCTGCAGGAGCTGCAACGGGTGCGGCAACAGGTGCTGCGCCTGCGCTGGTCTCCTCAACAGTAACATTGTAAGCGGTGCCGTTTACGGTGATATTGAAGTATTTCATAGGAAGTTCCTCCTGTTCATTGTTTCAATGTTGATGGTCGCACCAGGCCCTTACAGAGCCATGTTGCCGTGCTTCTTGGGCAAACGTGCTGCACGCTTGGTAGACAGCATATCCAGTGCTGCAACCACGGTGCCGCGCACATCGCCTGCTGCGCAAGCCAGATCGGCTGCACCGCAGCGGACAGCGTTTTCTGCGCTGCAAACCTCAGCCGCATAAGCAGCTGCCTTTGCGTTGGTAGCAGAAACGATATTGTCGGAAGCCTCGATCTCTGCCTTGTACAGGACAGAAACTGCGACCTTCGGCTCAACGGGAGCAACGACGCTGCCCGCAACAGCAATCTTCAGATCGGAAGAAGCGAATGCAGTGTACACAGGGCCAACTGCGTTGCCTGCCAGAACAGCAATGCGAACGTTGGTAGCGTCTGCGTATGTAGCGGTCAGGCGTGCAGCCTCACGGATGCCGCCAGCCACATCATCGCTGCAGCTGGCCACGAAGCCTTCGGTATCCACGATGGTAATCACCGGGACGCTGAATGCATCGCACAGGCGGACGAAGCGGCTTGCCTTGGAAACGCAGCTGTGGCACAGCGTTTTGCCGGTAGCCACAACGCCAACAGCGTTGCCGTTGACGGTTGCGAAAGCAGTGTAAACATTCTTGCCGTAGCCTGCGTACAGTTCCAGTGCGCTGCCTGCGTCGATCAGTGCCTCAGCAGCCTTTGCAGGCTCCATACCGGCAGCGAAAGCAGCAGTGGGTGCGTCGAACTCGAACACGGCAGGGCCGGTCAGGTTATTTGCAGGCAGCAGGCCCACAATGTGTGCAGCCATTTCGGCAGCGGATGCAGCGTCGTCTGCTACCAGAGCAGCCACGCCAGCCTTCACAGCGGAATCCGCCGTGCCGGCACCTTCCAGCTTATCGCCCTGTGCTGCGCTGGTAAAGGGAGCTGTGAAGAACAGCTCTGCGTCCTTTGCCATGATGCACACGTCTGCATTTGCAGCAGCCAGTGCTGCGGTACCTGCGCAAACGCCGGTGACAACAGCTACCTGGGGCACAACGCCGGAAACCTTTGCGATTTCAGCGTTCAGCTTTGCGGTAGCGGTCAGCACATCCAGACCTTCGGTCAGGACAGCGCCGCTTGCATTGCAGAAGGTAACAACGGGGTTGCCCGTAGTTACAGCCAACTGCAAAACCTTGATGTTCTTTTCCACGTCCTTGACGGTCAGTGCATCACCGTTCTGGTAGACAGCATAAACCTGCTGGCCGTTTGCCCAACCGCAAGCTGCGCTAACAGCACCATCGGCAAACAGCGCAGTGTATGCACCATCATCGAAGAACTTGGACAGGATCTCCTGCTTATTCATTTTCGAAGCCATGTATAGACCTCCCGCTTCTGTGAGTATTATTTCAAACAATGTCGAAATGCACCAAAATTATAATTATTATACTATTTTACCTTACATCTCACAAGCATTTTTAGTATTATACAATGAAGAAAAGGAACCCCTGAAATTGTGATTTTTTAGACAAAGTGACAATTAACCCTGCTTTTTACCGGTTTTGCGTGCTGCCGGGCGGCCATTCGGGCGGCCGGCTGCGCTGCGCTCGCCATTTGCGGGGCGGCCGCCGGGCTTACGCTCGCCGTATGCATTGCGGCGTTTCTTGCGTGCTGCGGCAGCCTCCTGCTGGCTGGTGGTGCGGGTACGTGCACGGCCCTTTGCAGCAGCGGCACGCAGGCCGGACAGCTCCAGCTTGGTCAGGTCACGATACTCGCCGGGCTGGAGCATACCCAGCTTGACGACGCCTTCGGCGTTGCGCTTCAGGCGCACAACTTCCAGGCCGACAGCCTCGCACATACGGCGGATTTCGCGGTTCTTGCCTTCGCGCAGGGTCATTTCCATAACGGTACGGCCCGGCTCGTCCACGACCACGTTGACGATAGCAGGCAGGGTCTTGGTGCCGTCATCCAGCACGACGCCCTGGGTCAGCTTGACCACCTGCTGCTCGGTTGCACGGGGGCGAACGGTAACGCGGTACAGCTTGCTGATTTCGCCGGACGGGTGGGTCATAGCCTGTGCAAATGCGCCGTCGTTGGTCATCAGCAGCAGACCTTCGCTGTCCTTATCCAGGCGGCCAACCGGGTAGATACGGGCCGGAATGTCCTTGACCAGATCCAGAACCGTCTTGCGGCCCAGCTCGTCGCTGGCAGTGGTAACGTATCCACGGGGCTTGTACAGCATGATATAGTACATCTGCTGCTTCTTATTGTAGAAAATGCGCTGGCCGTCAACGGTCAAAATGTCCTGATTGGGGTCCATCTTGTCGCCGACCTTAACGGGGTGGCCGTTCAGCTTGACGCGGCCTTCGTTGATGATCTGTTCCGCAGCGCGGCGGGAGCAGAGGCCCTGCTCAGCCATAATTTTCTGAATTCTTTCCTGTGCCATATTTGTATTCCTTTTCTATACTCTTGTGAATGGTATGCGAACTTCAAACAAGGGGCGGTCAGAAACGATCGCCCCCCACATGGTATGGTTACTGTGCAGCGTCGGGCTTGGCAGCGTCTGCCGCCGGGGCTGCTTTTTCTTTTTTGCCGGAGTTGACCAGCTCGGTCAGGCGGTCCACCAGCTCAGGCAGCATGGTCAGCGCACGGTCCATAGCATTGCCGGAATTGGACAGCTGAATGGTGCGCACATTGCCGCCCTGAATGACCAAAAAAGCAACGGGAATCACAGAAACGCCTGCGCCACCGCCGCCGCCGAACAAATCCTTGTTGGCTGCGTTTTTGCCTTCAAAATCCGAACCGCCGGAAGCAAACCCGAAGGTGATTTTGGAAACCGGCAGAATCACGGTTCCGTCCTCGGTATGGACAGGATCGCCGATGACCGTATTGGCATCGACCATTTCCCGCACCTTATCCATCGTAACACCCATAAAGCCTTGAATTGTATGCTCAGCCATCGTTGTTCTCCTTATTCTTTGTTTCATTCCCGGAAAACTGCGCCAGCAGCGCGTCCAGGATATCCGCTTTCCAAAGCAGCCAGACAAAGCGTGCGGCCGCTATCCCCATTATAAGCATTTGGGCCGATATTTGACAAGAGAAACGGCTGTTTTTCTCGCCTTTTCCCAGAAAATCGGCTTCCAGACGGCACTCGTCAAAATCCAGCCAGATTGCCCGGTTCAATACGCCCAAGCCGCCGTGCAGCCAGGCCTGCATTTTGCCGTACCGAATCGCGGTTTCGGCAGCGTCCTCGCCTGTCACAGGGACATACAAACGGATGTGCTTGACCTTCAGGCCATTCAAAATGCGTTTGCCCATTGCGCCCAGACCCTTTACCACCGTTACCAGCTGGTCAAAGGTCAGCTGCATGAGCTGATTCTTTTCCTTGGGCAGCGCTTTTTTGGGCTTTTCTTTGGCCGCCGCTTTGGGCTTTGGTTTCTTTTGGGATTTCTTTTTCGGTTTCTTGTTTGGCTTTTCTTTTTGCGGCAGCACCGTGTATTTCAGCCCCAGCGCACCTACCTGAACCGTCAGAGCCTCGTCGTGGTAGTCAATCCACGTGGAAACCGGAATCAGCAAGGCAATCAGCACCAGCGCCAGTATAACTAGCAGTAGAATCCCCAGTGCTTTCAACAGAAAAAGCAAAGCCGCAATCAGGGCGGACATGGTTATGCCTCCCCTTCTGCGTCCGGCTGGGGCATATCACTGTGCAGCGGCGGCAAATCTGCCAGGCTGCGCAGGCCGAACACACGCAAAAACGCATCTGTGGTGCGGAAGCTGACCGGGTGGCCGGGCAAATCCAGACGTCCGGCTTCTTCAATCAGGTCCTTTTCCACAAGGCTTGCCACCGTGTGGGACGAATCCACGCCGCGCACCTGCTCGATAAACGAACGGGAAACCGGCTGGTTATACGCGATGATGGTCAGCGTTTCCAGTGCCGCAGGCGAAAGCGGTACGTTCCGCCGGGTTTCCAGAATTTGCTTGACCATAGGGCCGTACTTGTTCTTGGTTGCCAACTGCCAGTGGTCGCCCAGTTGCAGCAGACACAGGCCGCGGTCCTTTTTCTCGTAGTCGCTTTGCAGCGAAAGCAGCAGCCGCTCCACCACAGGGGGTTCGATGCCCAGCACCGACGCCAGCTTGTCGCTGGAAATCGGATCGCCGTGGGCAAACAGCATGGCTTCTGCTGCCGCTTTATATTCCTTTAAGTCCATTCTGATTCTCCTGACGTATCCCATTTGATTTTTTCCCGGCTGATTTTCAGCTCGGCATCGTCATCAATGTAGATGCGGCCGTTGCGCACCATTTCCAGCACCGCCAAAAAGGTGGCAACCGTTGTGCTGCGGCTGTCGCTTTTCAGGAATAGCTGGTGCAGGCTGTGCAGCTTGCCGGTCACCAGACCGCGCAAAACGTGCACCACACGGCTCACCACCGATACGATGGGCGTGGAAACGATGGGGTCAAACACTTCCTGCTCCACCTTTTTGGATTTCTTGCCCTTGCCGTTCAATGCGTCCCAGGCGTCTACCAACAGCTTTGGATCGTGGTGCAGCTTATATTCCAGCGCCCAGTCAACGGGGGCAGGTTTGCGCACCACCATATAGGTATCGGTGTACATGGTGCCAAGCTGCTGGGCCATCTTTTTGCACAAATCGTATTCGATCAGCTGGCCGGTCAGCTCTTCTTTCATGCGCTCGGCTTCTTCGCTGCGGGGCAAAAGCAGATAGCTTTTCATCTCCACCAGACGCGCCGCCATCTCGATAAATTCGCTGGCAACGTCCAGCCGACGGTCCTGTACGTCCCGAATGACCACGATGTACTGTTCGATCAAATCCAAAATGGGAATGTCGTGCAGGTCCATCTTGTTTTTGCGGATCAGGCTCAATAAAAGGTCCAGCGGTCCTTCAAAATTTTCCAGTTTGAATTGTATTTCTTCCATTTTGATTCTGGTCCTTTTCTATCAGGCAAACAGGAGTTTGACCGCGATTACATCCACAAACTGGGTGGCACGGTCCAAAGCGCCGATGGTGTAAGCGTTCAGCATCCCCAGGGGGCGGTCCAAAACGCCTACCATCAGCAGAATAAACATGCCGATAAAAATGTACTGCTCATACTTCATGATGCGGAAATACCACTCGCGGGGCAAAAACGTGAGCAGGATGCGGCTGCCGTCAAACGGCGGCACCGGGATCAGGTTGAACACCGCCAGCGATACGTTCATCACGATCATGTAATACAAAATCTGGCTGACGGCGGTGATCAAAAAGTTGGTTGCGCCGGTGGCCAGCGATGCATACAGCACGATCTTATACAAAATGGCACTGACAAACGCCAGCAGAAAGTTTGCCGCAGGACCGGCAAAAGCCGTCAGCGCCATACCCATTTTCGGGTTGCGGAAGCGGTAAGCCCGAGTGGGTACAGGCTTTGCCCAACCCACGCCGGCAACAATCATGCACAGCGCACCCATCGGGTCAAAGTGCGCCATGGGGTTTATGGTCATCCGACCCATGTCCTTTGCGGTACTGTCGCCCAGCTTCCAGCTGACAAATGCGTGCGCCGCTTCGTGGAACGGGATCGCAACCAGCATAACCAGGGCGCGGTAAAAATACATTATCATAAAGGGCACTCCTATCCATAGTAATTCATATTATTATAACCTGTTTTGGGTTTTCAGACAAGTATTGCGGTGGATTTGCGCAATGCAGCAAAAAAAGTAAAAATTATTGGAAAAGCTCTTGCATTTTTTCACGCAGTCTGGTAAAATAGCTTAGCTGATGATTTATAGATTGCACATCAATGTACGAGGAGGTGCAGCAAATATGGCCAAATGTTCCTGCTGTGGTAAAGGCGTGGCTTTCGGTATCCAGGTCTCCCACTCTCATCGTCGCAGCAATCGTACCTGGAAGTCCAACGTCAAGCGCGTTAAGGCAGTTGTCGATGGTTCTCCCAAGTATGTTTATGCATGCGCTCGTTGCCTGCGCTCTGGTAAGATTACCCGCGCTCTGTAAGGCGTAACATAACGAAAATAGACACGGACGATTAGCCACCGTCCGTGTTTTATTTTACCCATTTTTCCAAAAAGCACAGGTGGAGCTTGTCTGCCTGTGCTTTTTCTTTTGCTTTTTTAAGGCTTCGGCTTTTTGCTGCTTGACAACTGTACCTATCTCGCCTATACTGTGTATACTTCATATGAACAGTATATACTCCTGGAGGAAACATGAATATTATTATCCGCAATGCAAACAACCAACCGATTTACGAACAGATCTATACACAAATCAAATCGCAGATCATCTCCGGTGAACTAAGCGAAGGTGCGCTTTTGCCATCCATCCGCAATCTGGCAAAAGATTTGCGCATTAGTGTCATTACCACCAAACGGGCCTATGACGAACTGGAAAAAGACGGCTACATCTATTCTGTTGCCGGAAAAGGCTCTTACGTGGCAGAAAAGAACACCGAAATTTTAAGAGAAGCCCATCTGAAAGAAATCGAGGAGCATATCAAAGCCATCCTTCAGCTTGCGCCCAGCTGCAAGCTGAACACAGCTGACATCATCGAGATGGTCAAGCTGCTCTCAGAGGAGGAATAACATGAACGCCATTGCACTCAACCAAGTCACGAAATCCTATCCCGGATTCACACTGGACAATATCAGCTTTTCTCTGCCAACTGGTACAATCATGGGCCTTGTTGGTGAAAACGGCGCAGGAAAAAGCACGACCATTCAATTGATTATGGACGCAATCACGCCCGACAGCGGTTCCGTCTCGGTGTTTGGCGTATCCAATCGGTCCAAGGAATTCACGCAGCTGAAACAGGATATCGGCATCGTACTGGACGAAGCGTATTTTCCGCAGGTGCTGAACGCAAAAGACCTGGACACCATTCTGAACGCAACCTACGCCAACTGGGACCGGGAAATGTATCAGAGCTATCTTCAGAAATTCAAGCTTCCCACGGAAAAGAAGATTCAGGAATATTCCCGCGGCATGAAAATGAAGCTTGCCATTGCGGCAGCGCTTTCGCATCATCCCAAGCTGTTGATTTTGGACGAAGCCACAAGCGGTCTTGACCCGATGGTGCGAGAGGAAATCCTCGATGTATTCAACGATTTCACGCGTGATGAAAATCACTCTATCCTGCTCTCATCCCACATTATCAGCGATTTGGAAAAGATTTGCGACTACATCACCTTCCTTCACAAAGGAAAGCTGGTGCTTTGCGAAGAAAAGGACGTCCTGCTGGAAAAATACGCCGTAGTGAAGCTGGATTCCGCCGCCTTCCAGGCGCTGCCGGACCGTGCAATCGTCCGCAAAAAGAAAACAAACTACGGATACGAAGCTCTTGTCATCAAGGATGCCGTCAATGACGCTTTCCCGCTGGAAATGACCACGCTTGAGGACATCATTCTGTTTATGGCAAAGGAGGACGCTTAAATGAAGGGCTTACTGCTAAAGGATTTCCTTGTGATTACCAAACAGATGAAACTATTTTTACTGGTTATTCCTGTCATGGCGATAATCGGCGGTTCTTCCATGGCTTCCATTGCCATTCTGCTGGGGGCCGTACTGCCTATGACCGCGATTGCTTACGATGAACAGTCTAAATGGAATGAGCTTGCGGTAATGATGCCGTATTCCAAGAAAGATATCGTCATCAGCAAATATCTGCTTGGCTACCTCTGCATGGCAGGCGCTGCCATCCTGTTTGTTGCTGCACAGTTGATTATGACGGCGCTTGGGCATGGCAATCTGGGCGCAAATCTTTTCATGCTTTATTTTTCTATTCTAAGCGGTCTGTTTCTGATTGCCATAAATACACCGATTCTGTTCAAATTCGGCACGCAAAAAGGCAGATTTGTGTTTATCTTTTTCATGGGCTTCGCAGCAGCAGCCGGATCGATTCTGAGAGATTCGCACGCCGAGATTCCGCTGCCTCTGACCCAAATGCTCCCCATACTTTTTTTGGTGCTTGCCGTCGTTCTGAATGTGGTATCGGTTGCGATTGCCCTGCACATCAAACACTCGTAATGCAGCTGTGGATTTACTGCGGCCTCATATCATGCATCCATAACAGCCGCCGGATATGGTTTTCTGCCGTATCCGGCGGTTTTGTATCCTTCGGCATCCAAAAACAGCTGCCGCCGGGCTTTTGCAAAAATCAGATTGCAATTCGCTGCGGCTTGTACTATCATGGAACTGACCCAAAAATCGTATTTTGCGTTGCTGCGCCCGCCGTGGGCGCTGCACTTTACCCTTTGAATTACAGGAGGAACCTTATGTACATCCCTCAGGACCCGATTTTGCTGATGAGCACCATCAACACCCTGCTGCGCGACCAGTATTCCAGCCTGGAAGCGCTGTGCGAAGACCGCGAGCTGGACGCTGCCGCCATTCGTTCTACTTTGGAGGCCGCAGGCTTTGTGTATAATCCGGAGCAAAACCAGTTCCGCTGACCCGGTTTGCGCCGTACCGTAAGAAAAGGAGTCGATTGCCATGCAGATCAATTACTACAAAGAGTGGAGCAACTATCTCGGCCGCGAGATGGAGTTCAAGGTATTTGGCCACGGCGGACGCCCTGTGGTGGCATTTCCCTGCCTGTCCGGCCGATTTTATGATTGGGAAAACTTCGGCATGGTAGAAAAAGCCGCCTGGTGGATCGACCGCGGAGAGATTCAGCTGTTCTGCGTGGATTCCATCGACCCGGAAAGCTGGGACAATCGCAGCGGCGAACCGCGCCGCCGCATTGAAATGCAGGAAAAGTGGTTCAACTACCTGATCCGTGAGCTGTACCCCCGCATGATCGAGCTGAACGGCGGCACCAATCAGGGCAAAGCACTTGTGGCTGGTGCCAGTGCAGGCGCAGGCCATGCTATGAACTGCTATTTGCGCCGCCCAGATTTGTTCAGCGGCGTGATTGCGCTTTCCGGCATGTACAGCGCACAGCCGTATTTCGGCGATTACACCGACGATCTGGTGTACCGCAACGATCCCCTTTGCTATCTGGCAGACCTGCCTGCGGACGATGCGCGCATGGCGCTGTATCAGCAGGCGGACCCCCTGCTTTTGTGCGTAGGCCAAGGCGCATGGGAGGACGACTACACCGCATCCACCAAGGCGCTTGCCGCTCTGCTGGAGGAAAAAGGCATCCCGGCTCAGGTGGAGCTGTGGGGCTATGACGTCACCCACGACTGGGGCTGGTGGCAAAAGCAGTGGCAGATGTTCTTAGGCCGCATTTTCGGCTAAGGCCACAACCCTACTACATATCAGGAGAAATGCCATGCTGAATCAAACTGGATTTGATTTATGGGCAGATGGTTACGACCAAAGCGTCGGCGTGTCCGACGACAATGGCACGTACCCGTTTGCCGGATATAAAAAAGTATTGAACGAGATTTACAGCCGCGTGCTGGCACATTCCGGTCAAAAGGTGCTGGATATTGGCTTCGGTACGGCTGTTCTTACCGCGAAGCTTTACGCAAACGGCTGCGAGATTTTCGGGCAGGATTTTTCTTCCCGCATGATCGAGCTGGCACAAGCTAAAATGCCCAACGCGAACTTGTATCAGGGCGATTTTACGCAAGGTCTGGTGGAACCGCTGAAACAGAACCGATACGATGCCATTGTGGCAACCTATTCCC
>JAHHRK010000004.1 GCA_020025795.1 Faecalibacterium sp.
ATATATTCGGACAATTGAGTGCGCCCCCGATTCTAACGAGTCGGGGGCGCATTTTATAAGTAGTAATCAACTACTCTTAATTGTTTCTTTATTTTTTATATGATATACTTTAATTAGAATAAAGTTACTATGTTTTTACCTAGATTAGCTGTAAGATTAATTTTGTGATGCTCGATCTTATTATCAGTTCTTAATTTTAACATTATTAGATAAAGGGAGTCAGTTCGATGAACTTCAAAGATGTTTATTTTGGCTGTTCTGACGCAGAAACTGAGGCAAATCGATATCCAGAAGTCTTTTGCAAGGTATTTTTTGACCCTCATGAAAACCTAAAAAAGCTAATGTTTGGAGACGAGTTTCTACTACTAGGTCGAAAAGGCGATGGAAAAACCGCTTATGGCGAGCAACTTCGTCTTGAATCTACAAACAATAACATTTACACGTACAGAAAATCTTTAAACAATTTCAACAATCAAGTTTTTCAACAAATTAAATCAACTGGCCTGATTGGCGGCAATCCTTATTTTTCATTTTGGAAATGCATTTTAATGATAAAATGTGTAGAAATGATCAATACTGCCGAGCCCCATATACAACATCGTGATTTTGTAAATCTTGTCGCTACATTAAGCGAAAACGGTTTTATTGATACACGAAATGACCGGGATATTTCAGTAACAATTACTCAATTAGTACAGCTTGATTCTACTATAAGTATTAAGAGTGTGTTTCAACATAGTAGACACTATGATCAAAGTAAAGTTTTGGTGGGTGCAGAACAAATATACGCGTCTATTAAAAACACAATACAAGATTTATACTGCACTGAAAAATTCATTTTCGTTATCGATGGTTTGGATGATGTTTTACAATATTCAGAGTTCAATCCAGATATCATAACTGGTCTTATTCGAGCAACTGAAGAAATCAACAGATTATTTAGAAAAAAAGAACTCTCACTAAAAATCATTCTCTTTATGCGATATGATATTTTTAGTTTGTGCCGAGACCCTAATCTTTCTAAGATTTCCCGTGACTCATGCATTAAATTAGAGTGGCTAGTTGGCGATGAACCCGAAACATCAGACTTAATCAAACTCGTAGAAAAACGTATGGATGCGGCGACAGGAAAAGAAAATTCCTTTAGTGGTGTATGGAATGAGGTTTTTCCGGAAAAGATTAATGGCAAAGACACTTTAGATTATGTTCTTGAAAATATAATTTATCGTCCGCGAGATATCCTTCAATTTTTCATCGAGGTTCAAAAAGAGTATACCTTTGGGAAAAAACTAACTCCAGAAAAAGTACAATTTGCACTAGCTCGATATTCTAATGATTATTTTGTTGCCGCAATGGCTGATGAATTAACCGGATTTTTTCCTAATGAAGCTGTCACTCAATTACCACATGTATTATCCAGAATGGGAGAGCAATACTTTTATCCTGAAGCATTTGCAAAAGAATGTGCCAAATATCCTGAGTTTAAGGACGTATCCGCATACGACATATTAGGAAAACTTTTTGTTGCTGGTTATATTGGTCAGCATCGTCCACGAGAAGATCGCGACTATACTGTTTTTTCTTACCGCAATCCATGGGAACGATTCTGTGATGACCACGAATGCATCCTTCATCGAGGATTGATGAGAGCTTTGAACATCTAAGAATTATTTATGCTTTTTTGTTTGGAAATGCGTTATCTCTTATCGTATTGAAGAAGAGCTGCACCATTTGGTGCAGCTCTTTTACTTTATAAAGACACTTTTTTATATCCCAATGATGCCAGTTGTTGCGATGGAATTGCAGTAATGGTATTTTTTGTAATTTGTTTTGATGTAAAATTTTATCAATGAGCAGACGGGGCGTATTGTGCGCTGCAGCACAAGTTTCTGTTTCGGAATAAAAGAAATTCGACTATTTTAGAATGTTACACTTTACACCATAACAATATTACGGTAATATAATAGCGTAACATTGTTATGGAGGTGCATTATGGAGGATCTGATTTCCAAACGAGAAGTTCTGGAACGGTATGGAATCTCGTATGGTGCGCTATACCGATGGAAGCGGCTTGGCTTGATTCCGGAGGATTGGTTCATCAAAAAAGCGACCGTGACAGGGCAGGAAACCTTTTTCAGAAAAGCGCAGATCTGTCCGCGGGTCGAGTTGATTCTGGACCGAAAAGAAACCGTTTCGCTGGAAGAACTGGCACAGATGCTGGACGGAAAACAGAAGGAACAGCGATCCCGACGGCAGCTTATTCTGGAAAATGGTTTTGAGCGCAGAGAATACAGCGTGGAAGAGCTGCAAAATGCAGTGCTGACAGACGGAGAACGTAAAATCAGTATTTTGGAATATTTACGGGAGGTTTCGTTATGAGTGATAAAATGAATTTGCGTGTTAGCGGAGCATCTACTATGCCGGGCGGCGATTACGGAAAGGTGAGTATCAGCGGCAGCGGCCAGGTGACCGGCAATCTGCGTGCAGACACCATCAGCTGTTCCGGTGCAGCAAAGGTACTGGGCAATGTCGTTACTGAAAGTCTGGATTGTTCCGGTGCTTGCGCGTTGAGCGGAGAGGTTCAGGCAAAGCAGGTTCACGCTTCCGGCAGTGTAAAAGTGGAACAAAATTTCAGCGGTGAGGAGATGCATTTGTCCGGTGCGGTCAAGGTGATGCGCACCCTGCGCTGCAAAATCCTGAAGATAACAGGCGGCTTGTCCGTGGGCGAAGATGTGGAAGCAGAAGAAGCATATCTCAGCGGCGCTGCCAAAATTGAAGGCCTGCTCAATGCGGAAACAATCGAGCTGACCAGTAATGCCACATCACACATCCGAGAAATCGGCTGCTCCAGCCTGAAGGTGCGAAAGGAAAAGGGCGGCTGGCTCAAGCGTGCGTTCGGTGGTTATGCGCTGGAAGTAAATAGTATTGAAGCGGACCAGGCAGATTTGGAATACACGCAGGCAGAGGTGGTTCGTGGCCGTGATGTGCGTGTGGGTTGTGGTTGCCGTGTGCAGCGGGTGGAATACACCGGAACCTGCCATGCAGACGAAGGCACTGTGGCGGAACTGGTCAAGGTTTAATACAAAGCAAACAATCTGAGATTGCAATACAGGCACCTGCGGACTATACTGTACGAGAGTCAAATCCATTTTCCGCAGGAAGGGGCAGCAGCATTGATACAGAATATTCAAAATTGGAAAGATAAGCACCCGGATTTGTGGGAGTTTATCCTGTTCAATCTGCTGTCGAACTGTGCGACCATCACCAATTTTGTGGTGCTGTGGCTTTCCGGCAGCATACTTTTTCGCCGCATGGATACGCCTTTCCGCTGGCTGATTTTTGATTATACGGCACCGGGTTCTGGTGGCCTGGGTGGATTTTTGTCGTTCCTGCTGGCGTATGTGTGCGCCCAGTGTGTCAACTATGTGGTGCAGCGCAAGTGGGCCTTTGGTGCTACGGTAGCGGTGAAAAAGACCATTGGCTGGTATATCCTGACGGTAACCGTGGCAGGAATCATCAGCGTGGCATTGCCCGGTTATCTGGTTCCGATGCTTACGCCCTATGTGGGCGGTGCGGCAAGCACCATCGCCAATATGGTAAATATCGGCGTGCAGGTGGTGGTCAACTATCCCATGTTGAAATTTGTAATTATGAAAAAATAAAAAATGCCGGCGATATGGTTCGTCGGCATTTTTTGCGGCAAAAATCAAAAAAGACTTGGTTTTGCGGCAAAAGTTTTCTACAATAAAAAAGAAACCTGCGTGCGACCCCGTTTTTGCCGGGGGACGTGCGTATCTTATAATAAGGGAAGGAGTGGGGTTATGCGGCAGGAGACAGAAATCACAGCAAAAGTGTACGCTGCGAAACAAGATGTACAAAAAGCGGATGCGCTGATTCGTGCCTATATTCCCTTTATTCGTGCCGAAGCATCTCGCGCACTTTCCCAATTCTGCACCGAGCAGGACGATGCCTTCAGCATTGCAATGATGGCGTTTCACGAAGCAATTTTGGGCTATGAGCAGGACCGGGGCAGCTTTTTGTCCTACGCGGCGCTGCGTATTCGCAGCAGGCTTTTGGACGAGCAGCGCAAACAGGCACGCCATGACAAGGAGCTTTCGCTGGAAACACCCAACGACGGCGACAATGACAGCACGCTGGCGGATACCTTGCAGGAAACAAGCAATCCCATTGAGGATGCCGAAGTGCAACAGGCCACACGGCAGGAAATTCTGGAGCTGGCGGCGGTGATGCAGACCTTTGGCGTCAGCTTTGCCGATGTGGCAGACAACGCCCCCAAACAGGAGCGTACGCTGGAAGCTTGCGGGCAGGCGATTCGCTGGGCAGGTGCGCATCCGGAACTGCTGGACGAATTGCTTCGGACGAAAAAGCTGCCCATGACAAAGTTGGTCAAAGGCAGCGGTGTGGAGCGCAAGACGCTGGAGCGGCATCGCAAGTACGTTTTGGCAATGCTTTTGGTGCAGACCAATGGATACGAAATCATGCGGGGACATCTGAGAAGAGTCCTGCGGAAAAGGAGGCCAACAGCATGAAATATATGGTGATGGAATGTCATCCGGGCTTTGCTGTCGTGATGAGCGAGGACGGCCGCTTTTTGAAAGTAGCGAACCGAAATTATCAGGTCGGTCAGACCGTGACGGATATCATAGAAATGCAGGTGCCCACGAGTAAAAAGCGGCGTGGCAGATTGCATACCTTACTGTATTCGGCGGCAACGGTAGCGGCCTGCGCCATGCTGGCGGTAACAGTATTTCTGTATCAGGGTCAGGTGGCATATGCGTCAGTATATTTGGATATCAATCCCCAGGTGCGAATTGGCGTGAACCGACAGGATCAGGTTGTGGAGCTGGAGGCCGACGACCCGGACGGAATCGCACTGCTGGACGGGTATCAGTTCAGCCAGAAAAGCAGGGACCAGGTGGTGCAGGAGTTGGTAGCGCGTGCCATCGACATGGACTATCTGAACTCCGGTGACAGCATAGCCTTGCGCGTGGAAGCAAAGGATGCCGATTGGGCAACCCAATACAGTGAAGATGTGCGTGCCGCGCTGAATGCTTATTTGGCCCAGCGGCAGGACGTGCTGGTGGATGTGGACGACTGGGACGATTTGTTCGATGAAGATGACTGGGACGGGGACGACGATGCCGAGGAAGATTCGGATCATGCCGATGCTGAAGACGAAAAGGACCAGGACGATACAGATGATTCCGATATGGACGAAGATGAGCCGGATGACCGGGCCGACGACCAGGAGGAATCGGACGACGAAGACGATACCGACAATGAAGACAGCGATGAGGATGCGGACGAGTGACGCAGTACCTGTCTAAATAGAAGAAAAGCGCTCCGCCTGATATGGGCGGAGCGCTTTTTTGCAAAAAAAGAAAAAATATTTTTGTTCTGACCCCACTTTTGGGCAAGGAGGGACGGAATCTATATACGAAAGGCGAAGAAGCCGATAAACAAACACCAAAGACCTATTTTTAAGGGGGCATTGAATATGAAAAAGACAAATTGGATGCAGACGGCAGCGTTGGGCCTGGCACTGGCGATGGGTATTTCTGTTATGGCGGGCTGCGGTCAGACCGCGAATGCTGAGGGCGTAAGCTATACGCCGGGCGGCGTAATCACCATCAGCGTGAATCCGGAAGTGGCGGTGCTCTACGATGGCAACGGCAATGTTGTACAGGTGGAAGCACGCAATGACGATGGCCAGAAGATCGTGGATGCTTACAGCGGTTATCAGGGCCGGGAAGCACGTCAGGTTGTAAGCGAAATTGTCAACGAAATCGGTAAAGCTGGTTATTTCGCATCGGAAGTGGAAAACGAAACGGAGGATGGTGTGCCGGAACGCCGTATCACCATCGAGATGGAACCCGGCTCCAGCCTGCCCAGCGATACTTTCCTGGAAGATGTGGTAGCTGATACCCGGAAGCAGGTCGAGCAGGCACATTGGAACGGTTCGGTGTACGTGCTGGATTATGATGCCGAGGATTACATCCGCGGTGAAAAGGTGGATTATATCGATGACGATGACATCGTGGTATTCTACGAAAGCACCGGCAAGGTAACCACCGTGGTCAGCGGCGACGACAATAAGATCGAAAAGGTGTACAAGGAGTTTACGGGCAGCGATGTACGTGAAACTGTGCTGAAGCTGATCGATCAGGTAGAAGCTGCTAATTATTATGTGGAAAGCATTGAGAATGAGGGCCACCGCATTGAAATCGAGATCGATCCGGTATCCGAGCTGAACGGTGAGGTTTCGGCCAAGGAACTGAACAATACCGCAAGAGAGCAGGTCAAGACGGCACAGTGGATCGAGGATCGTCTGGTGATCGATTATGATGCCGAGGATTTCCTGGGCATTGAGCTGGACAGCGACGATGATCTGGATGACGACGATGATGATGACGCAGACGACGTGGACGATGACGACGATGAGGACGACATCGATGACAACGACGATGCAGATGATGTCGACGACGATGATCTGGATGATGATGACCATGATGATGCAGACGACGACATGGACGATGATGACGATCTGGATGACGAGGATGACGACGAAGACGACGAAGAAGACAGAACCTGATGCAGCGTGCTGTTCGTGCTGATTTAGAAAGCATGATTCAGAAAAGAAAACCGTAAAAATCTGATGTTTCCACCGCATGAGCCAAATGGGAATTTTCCCGGCGGCTTGTGCGGTGGTTTTTTTGTCAGATTGCATAAGGTTCGACAGAATTTTTCTGCAAAAGGCGGAAAATCGGTTGACAGCAGTAATGGGCTATGATAAAATATCTCGAAAGCAAAAACACGAATAGGGAAGAGGAGTACAAAATGGCTGGTTTTAACGTTTACGCTGCGTTTTACAACGGCTGTACTGGTTCTTCCTTTTCATATGATTTAATGTAACTTTTCCTATTTTTTAGGAAAAGTTTTTTTTTGCCGTTTTTTAATGGAACGAAATGGTTTATACTGAAAGCAATCTAAGGAAAAGGAGCTGTCGTTTATGCTGATCCGCAATGCTGTTACCGCCGCAGGCCAGCCCACAGACCTGCTGCTGCGCGATGGAAAAATCGCTGCTGTGGGCACAGGGCTGGAGGGACTGCTCCAGCCGGAAGAAACGGTGCTGGATGCCGCAGGTAAAACCGTTCTGCCTGCATTCATCGACCTGCACTGCCACTGGCGCACCCCCGGCTTTGAGTATAAGGAAGATCTTGCAACCGGAAGCGCTGCCGCTGCGGCAGGCGGTTACACCTTCGTGAACCTGATGCCCAACACCAAGCCGGTGATGAGCGATGCCGGCATGGCCTGGCAGGTTGAGCAGAAGGTAAAGGAAATCGGTCTGTGCGAAGCAAACCAGACTGTGTCGATTACCAGCAATTTTGATGGTACCGACATCGACCACCTGAAGAGCCTGCCGGAGAATGTCAAGTTCATCTCCGAGGACGGCCACGGCGTGCAGAGCACGAACGTGATGGCAAAGGCTTTCGCCATCTGCCACCAGAAGGGCATTACCGTGATGAGCCATGCAGAAGACATGGACATCTCTCCTTGGGATTACCGCTTGGCAGAAGACATTGAAACGGTACGCAACCTGTACCTGTCCCAGTATTACCAGACGCGCCTGCATATGTGCCATGTGTCCACCCGTGGATCTATCGAGGCTATTGCACAGGCAAAGTGGCAGGGCGCACCGGTCACTTGTGAAGTGACCCCCCACCACCTGTGGTACACCAAGGATACCTGCGATTACCGCGTAAACCCGCCCATCCGTGAACAAGACGATGTGCAGGCACTGCTGGACGGTATCCGCTCCGGTGTGGTGGATGCCATCGGCACGGACCACGCACCTCACAGCGAGGAAGACAAGCTGAAAGGCGCTGCCGGCATGGTCGGTCTGGAAACCGCGTTCGGCATTTGCTACACCAAGCTGTGCAAGCAGGAAAACATTCCGCTGACCGTGCTGAGCAGCCTGATGAGCGAAAATCCTGCCCGCATTATGGGTCTGAACAGCAAGGGTATTGTGGCACCCGGCTATGATGCAGACCTGGTTCTGGTGGATCTGGACACCCCGTATGTGGTGAACAAGGAAACCTTCCATTCCAAGTCGAAAAACTGCCCCTTTGATGGTACGACCCTGTACGGCAAGGTCTGCACCACCATCAAGGGCGGAAAGATCACCTATCAGGTGTAATAGAAAACGCAGTATAAAAAACAGGAGGAACTGACTTATGATTACTTGCATGGACAAACTGTATGAGGGTGTTGCAGCACGCGGCCCCGTTTGTGTGGGTCTGGATACCGATTTTTCCTACCTGCCCGAGGGCTTTGCAAAGGCTGGCGAAACGGTCGGCGAGAGCGTTCTGCGTTACAATAAGGCACTGATCGCAGCAACTGCTCCCGTGGCTGGCTGCTACAAGGTTCAGATCGCTTACTACGAATCCATGGGCCTGGACGGCATGCGCTGCTATGCCGAAACCCTGAAGGCTGTGCGCGAAGCTGGCATCCCTGTGATTGCTGACATCAAGCGCGGCGATATCGCAAAGACTGCTGAAATGTACGCAAAGGCTCACTTTGAAGGTGACTTCGAGGCTGACATGATTACGCTGGCTCCTTACATGGGTCTGGACAGCCTGTCTCCCTACCTGCCCTACGCAGAAAAGCAGGGCAAGGGCATGTTCGTTCTGTGCCGCACCTCTAACCAGGGCGCTAAGGACTTCGAGTACGAGAAGCTGGCAGACGGCCGCCACGTTTACGACCTGGTTGGCGACAAGGTGACCGAAGTTGGCAAGAACTACATGGGCGAGCACGGTTACAGCAGCATCGGCCTGGTTATCGGCGGCACCCATGCTGAAGAAGCAAGCGAGATCCGCGCACGTTACAAGGACAGCTTCTTCCTGATTCCCGGCTACGGCGCACAGGGCGGCAAGGCAGAGGACATTGCGCTGTACCTGAACAACTCCAACGGCGGCGTGGTCAACTCCAGCCGCGGTATCCTGCTGGCTTGGAAGAAGCAGCCCGGCGTCGCTTTCGACGAGGCAGCTTACAACGAATGTGTTCGTATGAAGGAGGATATCGCTCATGCGTGCAGTCTGCTGTGATGCGGTGGTTCTGGACCAGACCGTCGTAGAAGAAAATATCTGCCTGATGAAGGTGCTGTGGACCGATATGGAACACGCTCCCCACGCGGGCCAGTTCTTTACCCTGCGTGCATGGGGCCATGACGAGGAGCCGTTCCTGTCCCGCCCCATCAGCGTGCATAGCTGGGACCCGGAAAACCACGAGCTGCAGTTCCTGTACCAGGTCAAGGGCCACGGCACCGAAAAGCTGGCAAAGCTGAAAGCCGGCGATCACTTCCAGGTGACCGGCCCTATGGGCAACGGTTTTGATACCGCAACCCTGGCAAAAGAGTACAACCGTATTCTGGTGGTTGGCGGCGGCATCGGAACTGCCCCCCTGTACCAGACTGTGCGCGAGCTGGCAGCAGCCGGCAACGCACCGGATGTGTGCTTCGGCTTCACCGATGTGCCCTATGAAACCGCAAAGTACAAGGGCCTGGCCAAGAGCCTGAAGGTTGCTACCGACAGCGGTAAGGCTGGCGTAAAGGGCTTTGTTACCCAGCTGTATGATCCCAAGGATTATGACCTGATTCTGCTGTGCGGCCCCACCCCCATGATGAAGAACGCAGCAAACGGTGCGGTTGCAGCAGGCGTTAAGTGCCTGTGCAGCCTGGAGGCCAAGATGGCCTGTGGCATCGGCGCTTGCCTGGGCTGCACCTGCAAGACCACCCGTGAACAGGCCGTGAGCATCTGCAAGGACGGCCCTGTATTTGACGCAAAGGAGGTGCTGGTCCATGGCTGATTTGTCTACGAACCTGCTTGGCTTTGCCATGCACAGCCCGGTGATCGGCGCATCCGGCACGGTGGGCTACGGCCCGGAGTATGAAGATTTGATCGATCTGTCCAAGATCGGCGGTATCTCCGGTAAAGGCCTGACCCTGCACGGCCAGTACGGCAACGAAGGCGTTCGCCTGCACGAGACCCCTTCCGGACTGATTAACTCCATCGGTTTGCAGAACCCCGGTGTGCAGCACTTCATTGATGTGGAGCTGCCCCAGATGCTGCGTCTGAAAGAGCAGTACGGCATGGTAACGCTGGCAAACCTGGGCGGCCACGATGAGGAAGAATACATTCAGGGCGCTGCAATGCTCAGCGAAACCGGTGTGGACATCATCGAACTGAACATCAGCTGCCCCAACGTCAAGGTGGGCGGCATGGCTTACGGCGTCAAGGCAGAAGCCGCAGGCACCATGGTTAAGATGGTGCGCGATGTGTGCAAAAAGCCCCTGCTGGTTAAGCTCAGCCCGCAGGCTGAGAACATTCCCGATATGTGCAAGGCAGTTGAGGCTGCCGGTGCAGACGGCATCAGCCTGACCAACACCTTCCAGGCCTGCGCCATTGATCTGGAAAAGCGCAAGCCGGTGTTCAACAATATCTTCGCAGGTCTGTCCGGCCCGGCGGTGCGCCCCATTGCGCTGCGCATGGTATGGCAGGCTGTGGGTGCGGTGAATATCCCTGTGGTTGGTCTGGGCGGTATCGCTACCGGCCGTGACGCACTGGAGTTCATCATGGCAGGTGCTACTGCGGTGCAGGTGGGTGCTGCAAACTTTGCAAATCCCCGTGCAATGCAGACCATCGGCGAAGAAATGGCCGAATGGATGGACAAAAACGGCGTGAAGACGCTGGATGAGATCCGTGGCTGCGCACGCTAAAAACAACGATGCAACATAAGTAATACTTCTGATTTCACCGCTGGGAAATTGAAATGCTTATTTCCCTGTGATAAAATAAAAGATAGTGAAAAGGCCTGAGCCAATGGCTCAAAAAGCAAAAGGAGAGTAAAGCATGAGCGACGTAATCGAGATTTTGAAGAGCTGTGACGCATTCCTGGAAGGCCACTTCCTGCTGTCCAGCGGCCGCCATTCCAGCGCATACTGCCAGATGGCATACCTGCAGCAGCACCCCGAAAAGTGCGCAGCTGTTATGGAAAAGATCGCAGAAAAGGTCCGTGAAATGGACGTTGACGTGATCGTAGGACCTGCCATGGGCGGCATCGTTTACGCTTATGAGCTGGCTCGTCAGACCGGCAAGCGCGCTATCTTCACCGAGCGTGTGGACAACCAGATGTGCCTGAAGCGCTTTTCCATCAAGCCGGGTGAAAAGTGCATCATCGCCGAGGACGTTGTGACCACCGGTATTTCCAGCCTGGAGACCAAGCGCGTGATCGAAGAGGCCGGCGGCGAGTGCCTGGGCATCTGCTGCGTTGTGGACCGTACCAAGGCTGACGCTCCCTCTCCCATTCCCATCCTGGCCAGCGCTGCAAAGCTGGACCTGCCCAACTATGCACCGGAAGAATGCCCCATCTGCAAGGAGGGCAAGCTGCCTCTGGTTCACCTGGGCAGCCGCAAGATGAAGCAGGAAGCAAAGCAGAGCCTGTAAGCTTGCAAATCTGTATTGTAAACCCTTTAAGCTGATTGGATACACGAGGTAAAAACATGAACGCATATCTGCTTTTGGCAAATGGCATGGTGTTCGCAGGCCAGTCTCTGGGCTGCCCGGGCACTACGCTGGGTGAAGTTATTTTCTCCACCGGTGTTGTTGGCTTCCAGGAAGGCCTGACGGATCCCGCATCCTACGGCGCACTGGTCGCACAGACTTATCCCATGGTGGGCAACTACGGCATGAACGATGAGGACAAGGAGTCCGATTCTGTTTGGGCAAACGGCATCATCGTCCGCGAAGCCTGCCACACGCCCTCCAACTTCCGCTGCCAGTACACCTTTGAAAATTTCCTGAAGGCAAACGGCACGATTGGCATCTGCGGCGTGGATACTCGCCACCTGACCCGCATCCTGCGCGAGAGCGGCTCTATGAATGGCGCAATCACCACCGAGTTCGACCCGGCTGATCCGGCAAATGCCGATCGCCGCGCTGCACTGATGGCTGAGATCGAAGGCTTTACCGCTGCTGACGGCGTTAAGACCGTTACCTGCAAGCAGGCTTCTGTTTACAATCCGGAAGGCGACACCCACGTGGTTCTGGTGGACTACGGCACCAAGCGCAACACCGTTCGCTGCCTGACCAAGCGCGGCAGCAAGGTCACCGTTGTGCCTGCATACACCACCGCAGCAGAGATTTCTGCGCTGAACCCGGACGGCATCCTGCTGAGCGCAGGCCCCGGCGATGCTTCGGATGTGCCGGAGATCGTAGCAAACGCAAAAGAAATCCTGGACCTGGGCAAGCCGGTATTCGGCATCGGCCTGGGCCATCTGGTTGCAGCCGCAGCCGCAGGCGTGCCCACCGTTAAGATGAAGCACGGCCACCACGGCGCAAACCAGCCTGTCACCGACTTGGCTGGCGGACGCACCTATATCACCGCACAGGGCCACGGCTATGCAGTGGACAGCGAAAAGCTGCCTGCTGAAGTTGGCACTGTGGCACAGATCAATGCCAACGACGGCAGCTGCGAAGGCATCCAGTACAAGTGCTGGAACTGCTTCACAGTACAGTTTAACCCGGAAGCTAACGGTGGCCCCAAGGAAACCGAGTTCTTGTTCGACCGCTTCCTGGATCAGGTAAAGAACGCAAAGGAGGCGCAGTAATATGCCTAGAGATATGAGCATCAAGAAGGTACTGGTTATCGGTTCTGGCCCCATCATCATCGGCCAGGCTGCTGAGTTCGACTATTCCGGTACCCAGGCTTGCCGCGCCCTGAAGGCAGAAGGCATCGAGACCGTCCTGCTGAACTCCAACCCCGCTACCATCATGACCGACCCCGAAATCGCCGATCATGTGTATATCGAGCCCATGACCCTGGAAGTGGTCAAGCGTATTCTGGACATCGAAAAGCCCGACTCCGTGCTGCCCAACCTGGGCGGCCAGACCGGCCTGAACATGTCCATGGAGCTGGCTCGCTCCGGCTACCTGGAAGAGCACGGCATCCGTCTGCTGGCTTGCAAGCCTGAGACCATCGACCGCGCTGAGGACCGTGAGCTGTTCAAGGAAACCATGGACAAGCTGAACCAGCCCAGCATCCCTTCCGAAGTTGTTGAGAACATGGAAGACGCTCTGCGCGTTGCAGACGAAATCGGTTACCCCGTTATCGTTCGCCCTGCATTTACCATGGGCGGTACCGGCGGCGGTATCTGCGAGGACAAGGCTAAGCTGATCGAAATCGGCACCAACGGCCTGCGCCTGTCTCCCATTCACCAGATCCTGGTCGAGAAGTGCATCTCCGGCTGGAAGGAAATCGAATTCGAGGTCATGCGCGACAGCAAGGGCAACGCCATCACCATCTGCAGCATGGAAAACGTTGACCCCGTCGGCATCCACACCGGTGACTCCATCGTTGTGGCACCCAGCCAGACCTTGACTGACAAAGAGTTCCAGATGCTGCGCACCGCTGCTCTGGACATCATCAACGAGCTGGGCATCGAGGGCGGCTGCAACTGCCAGTTTGCTCTGAAGCCCGACAGCTTCGAGTACGCAGTTATCGAAGTCAACCCCCGTGTTTCTCGTTCTTCTGCACTGGCTTCCAAGGCTACCGGTTACCCCATTGCTAAGGTTGCAACCAAGATCGCAATCGGCTACACCCTGGACGAAATCCGCAACGACGTTACCGGCACTACCAGCGCTTGCTTCGAGCCGACCGTTGACTATATCGTTGTTAAGTACCCCAAGTGGCCCTTCGATAAGTTCGTTTACGCAGACAAGAGCCTGGGCACCCAGATGATGGCTACCGGCGAAGTCATGTCCATCGGCAACAGCTTCGAGCTGGCTATCATGAAGGCTGTTACCTCTATCGAGCTGGGCATGGAAACCCTGACCCTGCACACGCTGGCAGAGATGGACAACGATGCACTGGTTCAGCAGCTGCACGTACAGGACGCTGAGCGTATGTTCTGCGTGTACGAAGCACTGAAGCGCGGCATCGCACACGATGTCATTTACAACATCACCAAGATTGACTGGTGGTTCCTGGATAAGCTGCAGCACCTGGCAAATCTGGAGCTGGGCCTGGCAGCCTGCAACGGCAGCCTGAGCATCGAGCAGTACAAGCAGGCTAAGCAGTACGGCTTTATGGATAAGACCATCAAGCGTCTGGCTCAGGTAGAAGAACTGCCTTGCGAGCCTCTGCACGCAAGCTACAAGATGGTTGATACCTGCGCTGCTGAGTTCGCTGCATCTACCCCGTACTTCTACTCCACCTACGACGAAGACAACGAAGCTGCAAACTTCCTGGCTAAGAAGGAAGCAGAAGAAGGCAAAAAGAAGAAGATTCTGGTCTTCGGTTCCGGCCCCATCCGTATCGGCCAGGGCATTGAGTTCGACTACTGCTCTGTGCACTGCGTATGGACGCTGAAGAAGCACGGCTGCGAGACGGTCATCATCAACAACAACCCCGAAACCGTTTCTACCGACTTCGATACCGGCGACCGCCTGTACTTCGATCCGCTGACCCCGGAAAGCGTAGACAACGTTATCGCAACCGAAAAGCCCGACGCTTGCGTGGTTCAGTTTGGTGGCCAGACCGCTATCAAGCTGGCAAAGCACATGGACGAGATCGGTATGCCCATCCTGGGCACCCCGGCTGACGCTATTGACGAAGCTGAGGACCGCGAGCGTTTTGACGAGCTGCTGGAGCGCTGCCAGATTCCTCGCGCACCCGGCCGCACCGTTTATAACCTGGAAGAGGCTCTGGCTGCCGCTGAAGAAGTCGGCCTGCCTGTGCTGATGCGTCCTTCTTACGTTCTGGGCGGTCAGAACATGATCGTTGCCTACACCAAGGAAGACGTTATCGAGTATATGGGCGTTATCACTGCTCACGTCGATATGGATCACCCCGTGCTGCTGGATAAGTATATTACCGGCCGTGAGTGCGAGGTTGATGCTATCTGCGACGGCACTGATTACCTGGTGCCCGGCGTTATGGAGCAGGTCGAGCGTACCGGCGTTCACTCCGGCGACTCCATCTGTGTCTACCCCTCTCAGCACATCTCTCAGAAAGCAATCGACACCATGGTGGAATACACCGGTCGCTTTGCTCGTGAGCTGAAGGTTGTTGGTCTGGTCAACGTGCAGTATGCCGTTTCCGGCGACGACGTTTACGTCATCGAGGTCAACCCCCGTTCTTCCCGTACCGTGCCGTATATCTCCAAGGTTACCGGCGTGCCCATGGTCGATTTGGCTGTGCGCTGCTGCCTGGGCGAGAAGCTGGCTGATATGGGTTACGGCACTGGCCTGTACCCCACCGCACCTTACGTGGCTGTTAAGGTTCCCGTCTTCAGCTTTGAAAAGCTGCACGGCGTGGATACCCAGTTTGGCCCCGAAATGAAGTCTACCGGCGAAGTTCTGGGCATTGCTCCCAACTACCACGATGCTCTGCTGAAGGGCATGGTTGGTTCCGGTTACAGCCTGAAGACTCCTTCCAGCCCGGATTCCTGCTGCGTGTTCAGCGTAAAGGACACCGATAAGCCGGAGTTCCTGGAGATCGCATGGCAGATGCGTGATATGGGCTACAAGCTGTACGGCACTGCTGGTACTTGCGCATGGCTGAACAAGCACATGGTTCCCTGCAACATGGTTCGCCCCATCTCTGACGAAGGCCCCAACATTCTGGACCTGCTGCAGAGCGGCAACGTGGATTATGTGTTCTCCACCAGTGCCCGCGGCCGCGATCCGCAGCGCGATTCCGTTAAGCTGCGCCGCAAGACCGTCGAGCTGAGCATCCCCTGCATTACTGCCGTAGATACGGCAAAATCTCTGGTACAGTGCCTGCGCAGCGACCACGAAATGAAGAAAGTTCCGCTGGTTGATATTGCCACCCTGCACCGCTAAAATAGGATAAATATTCGCGTGTAAAACGATACACTTTGCGTGTATTGTGTCGCAATAAGAGAAGCCTTCTGGTATACTTAGCAACGTTCGATTTCACCGCCGTGCGCGGTTTTTCGATAGAGTTGCTAAGATTCCAGGAGGTTTTTCAGTTTTATGACTCGTTCCCAAATGATCGTTACTGTGGCCGAGCGTACCGGCTATACCACCCAGCAGGTGGAGAACACCATGGATGCACTGTTTGACCAGATCGCAGATTGCCTGCGTGAAAACGAGAAGGTCACCATCGCAGGTTTCGGCCGCTTTGAGATGCGTCCCCGCAAGCCCAAGGCTTACACCAACCCCAAGACCAAGGTTTCCAGCCGTTTGGAATCCACTTCTATCCCCGGCTTTAAGGCCAGCGGTCGCTTTAAGCAGAAGCTGAGCGACGAAGTAGCAGAATAATCCCAAAGTTAGTGTCGCAGGCCCGGTTGGGGTCGGCGGCATTTTTTTGTCGTTTACCCGGCGGCGCGGCTGTGATACAATAAAAAATACAGGACTTTCAGTCCTGCATTTTTTGAAACATTTTCGTTGCAAATAGCGCCTGCCGGTGCGGCGGTGCGTGAGGATAAAAGGAGCTTACTTATGCTGTACAGTGAACTGAATTGCAGCCCCCAGATCCGCCAGGCGGTGGAGCGTATGGGCTTTACTGAAATGACCGAAGTGCAGGAAATGGCGATTCCCCTGATGCTGGCTGGCCACGATGTGACGGCAAAGGCCCCCACCGGTACCGGCAAGACCTGTGCCTTTGGTATTCCCATTATTGAAAAGACCAATCCGGCCGAAACCCTGCCCCAGAGTGTCATCATGGCGCCCACCCGTGAGCTGGCGCAGCAGATTGCTCAGGAGTTGACCGAGCTGTGCCACTTCCTGCCGGAAATCCGCGTGGTGTGCGTGTATGGCGGCTCCAATCTGGAGCGTCAGGCCGCAAAGCTGGCCAAAGGCTGCCAGATCGTGGTTGCTACACCGGGCCGCCTGATGGACCTGTACAAGCGCCATGCCATTGATATTTCCCATGTGGAGCAGGTCGTGCTGGACGAGGCCGACGAGATGCTGAACATGGGCTTTTACAAGGATGTGCGCCACATTCTGGACTTGATGAAGGCACGCAAGCACCTGTATCTGTTCTCCGCTACCATCAGCCGCGAGGTTATGGATATCGGCTGGCTGTATCAGCACGACGCCGAGGAAATCGTTGTGCAGCCCAAGGAAGAAAGCCAGCCCAAAATCACCCAGTATATGCTGGAAACCAGCGGTCGAAACAAGCTGGCCGATTTGGCGCAGGTCATCGTGGGCGAAGGCTACCAGCGTGTGATGGTGTTCTGTGATACCAAGTTCCAGACGGCAACGCTGGCGAACCAGCTGGCACGGCTGAACTTCTCGGTGGATTGCCTGCATGGCGATATGAGCCAGGCGGAGCGCAACCGCATTATGGATTTGTTCCGCTCCGGCAAGCTGAGCGTGCTGGTGGCAACCGATGTGGCTGCACGCGGCATTGACGTGGACGATGTGGACGCCGTGGTGAACTACGATGTACCCAGCGAAAACGAACACTACACCCACCGTATCGGCCGTACCGGCCGTGCGAAACGGGAAGGCGTCAGCTACCTGTTCTACACGCCGGAAGAGAAAAAGCGCGTGACCGAGCTGCTGCGCCTGACGCGCAACACCGACCTGTGCACACCGGTAAAATTTGACTTCAATCACGAGCATATCGTGGTGGAAAAGAAGCAAGACAACAGCGACCGCTTCCAGGTTCGCTGCTACTTCTAAAAATACAAAAATGGGCGGTGAATGTACCATGAACGAAGAACAAAAAACAACGAAAATCAGCAAAGAAATGGTGATTTATCTTGCAGTGACCTTTGGTTTCGGCTGGATTTGCCAGATTGCAGCATCTTACTTTGTCCTGAACGGCAAAGGTGAGCTGTTTACACCTCTTTTGTCTTTCTCTATGCTTGCACCCATCGTGGCGGTATTTGCAGCGTATCGGGGCCTGAATGCGGCGAAAACAGGTATCCGTGGCTGGATGCCCCAGTTCAAAGGACACATGGGCGGCTGGCTGCTGGTCTGGATCGCGCCTGTTGTGCTGACGGTTCTGGGCATGGCGGTGTACTTTGGTGTATTTCCGGCACGGCTGGACCCGAACGCAGCTTCTTATCTGACGGCGGTACTGGGCCAGGAAGCGTATGAGCAGATGTATGCCAACGTGTCTGGCTTCCAGCTGTGCGGCGTGCAGATCATCAATATCCTGTTTGCGGCCTTCATCAATATGTTCCTTGCCATCGGCGAGGAGGCCGGCTGGCGCGGCTGGCTGCAGCCCCGTCTGGCTAAGCATATGGGTCGTGCTCGCGCCAATGTGGCAACCGGCCTGATTTGGGGCGTTTGGCACTGGCCGGTCATGCTGCTGGCAGGCTATGAATATCAGCTGTCCATCTTCCAGGCACCCTGGTATATGGTGCTGGCCGGTATGCTGCTGTTCTGTCTGGTTACGGTGGCGCTGAGCTTTGTGCTGGATTGGTGCTATGAAAAGACAGGCTCCATCTGGGCACCGGCATTGTTCCACGGCGGCTTTAATGCAGCGGCAGGTCTGGGCATTTTGTTCCTGCACATGGAATATGCCAAGGATACCCTGATGGGCCCCATGCCTGTGGGCGTTTTGGGCGCATTGCCCCTGTTTATCTGCGGTGCACTGCTGTACTGGAAAGAGCGCAAGGCGGATTGAGTAAAAATTGAATCTAAAAAAGCCCACCGGAAAGGCGTTGCTTTCCGGTGGGCTTTTCATTTGTAAAAGTGTTTAGCCGACAAAGGCCAGACGGTTCAGGAACGGATCGGATTTGAAGCTTGCGAAGCTGTACAAAACCAGAACGTCGTCGTAGTTGTTCTGCTCGATCAGTGCGTCCAAACCAAAGCGGTAACCGCGGAAGTCCACCACATCAATGGTGGCGTAGTTTTCGGTCAGGAAGGGGATCAGGCTGTTGGCGTAGCTGTCCTTCACAACGAGGATGCTGCCTTCGCCCTTACCCTGGATGCGGGAGTAACCGTTGTTGCCGTGCAGGAATGCGCTGTACTTGTCGTAAGTGTTGAACTTATACAAATCGTACAGGCCAGTGGTTTTCAACTCCTGGAACTGTGCGTTGCCGGTGGCGTTATACAGCGTCAGCGGTGCATCCAGATCATAATAGGTGATGGTATCGGGCTTTGCAAAAGGCTGGCGGCACTTGGCCCAGCTGGTGCCGTAGAAGTCGTCTACAAGCACAGCGGTGTGGGCGCTGCGGTCGAAAGGCGTCAGGCCAAGCTGCTGGCACAGCGCCTCGTAGGCGTAATAAGCACCGTCAGTGGTCCAGTGGTGGTCGGTGCGGTAGAACAGCTGTTCGTCTGTGTGAGCGCTCAGCGCTTCGCGCACGTCCAGCACAGAAACGCTGTTGCCCAGGCGAGCGAAGATATCGTCCAGCATGGCGTTTTCGTTCAGCAACGGCGCACCGGCAGGCACCTTTTTCGGGTAAATGGTGGCAGCGGAAGGCACTACCATCGTGGTAATCAGGCCGGGATAGCGCTGTCCGATATTTTCCACAGAGGAAACATTCTTTTCCAGCAGAGTGCCTTCCTCGGCGGTCAGACCGTAGGTGCGGGCAAACTCCATGCCGTCCTTGCCCAGCAGCATATTGCCGTAATCCTTTTTCTGGAACACCAGCTGCTCGCAGGCGGCGTGCAGGTTGATCCAGCCGTCACGGCCGGCAATCTGCTGCTTGAAAAACGTGGAGTAATTGGTAAAGAATGCGTTGATTTTCTGGATGGGGTCGCGGCCGGTCAGGTCCTGTACCGTCAGGGTGGGGCGAGGCTGGAATTTGGTGTTTTCCAGCTCGCTGTAATCCCGGTAAGGGGTGATGCAGTCTGCAATGAACATCACCAGAAGAAAACCAAAGAAAAGCAGCAGGACCGGGTACTGCTTCAGCTGAGAAAAGCCTTTGCCAGCTGACTTTTTGGGAGAAACGTGCTTTGCCATAAGGTCATGCTCCTTTCATTAGAAATTGAAGTACAGGAAGGGACTGTTGGTGCTGCCGACGATATAGCCGACAGTGACCAGCAAAAGCGTGCCCAGCGTCAACAGACGGGTCCAGGTACGCTTTTTCAAAACGTCCCAAATCTTTTGGATCAGCGGCGTGGAGCAAATCACCGAAACAATCAGCAGCACACCGTAGCTGCGCAGGAAGTAAACGGGCGATACGCCGGCGCTGGGAGTGAACAGCTTTTGGAACAAAAGACCGAACTGCACGCCAGGCTCGTTGCCCACGAACATGGCCCAGCCAATCACAACAAAGAACAGGGTGTAAATGTGAGGCCAGATTTTGCCCTTTTCCAGATAGCGCAGCAGGAATGCCTTTTCAATCATCAGCAGGATGAAGTAGTACAGACCCCAGCAGATGAAGTTCCAGTTGGCACCGTGCCAGATACCGGTCAGTGCCCAGACCACAAAGATGTTGAAAATCTGGCGGCGCAGGCCGTGTCGGTTGCCGCCCAGCGGAATGTACACATACTCACGGAACCAGCTGCCCAGGCTAATGTGCCAGCGGCGCCAGAACTCCGTGATGGAGCGGGAAATATACGGCAGGTTGAAGTTGTCCGGGAAATTGAAGCCCAGCATCTTACCCATGCCGATGCCCATCATGGAATAGCCGGAGAAGTCAAAGTACAGCTGGAACGAGTAAGCGATGATGCCCAGCCAGACCAGCGGCGTAGAAGCATTTGCCAGGCCGATGCTGGTAATGGTGGGGTCACCGGCAACGCCCACAATGTCAGACCAGAGCTTGCCGATGGTGTCGGCCAGCAGGACCTTTTTCGCCAGACCGAAGATGAACAGGGTAACGCCATCTTCGATCTGGGCCAGATTATAGCGGTTCTTGTAAACGTGCAGCTGATCGGACACTTCGCGGTATTTCACGATGGGGCCGGCAATCAGCTGAGGGAACATAACCACATATGCGCCGAAGTCGATCACGTTGTGCTCGGCCTTGACCTCGTTGCGGTATACGTCGATAGAGTAGCTCAGGGTCTGGAAGGTGTAGAAGCTGATGCCCAGCGGCAGCACTTCGACGCCTTTGATCAGTTCAATGGAAAGGCCGAACAGGGCGTTTACACTGGTCAGGATAAAGTTGGTGTACTTGAAGAACACCAGCATACTCAGGCTGCCCACCACGGCAAACCAGAGCCAGAACAGCCGTATGCCCTTGTGGTTGGACCACTTTTCCATCGCAAGGCCGGAAATGTAGTTGATGGCGATCAACACCAGCATGACCGGGAAGAACTTGACTTCGCCCCAGCAGTAGAACACCAGGCTGCAAATAAACAGCACTGTGTTTTTCAGCTTATACGGTGCTACATAGTAAAGCAGCAGCGTAATGGGCAAAAATCGGAACAAAAAAGCAACCGTACTAAATACCAAAACGCATTCCTCCTGCAAAAAAGGCCGGTGCCGTATCGGCACCGGCCTTGCATGATTTATTCAAGGGGGATCTTATTTAACGCAGCCTTCTGCAGCAGAAATCATAGCAGCAGCGTCGGTGCATTCGTTGCTGGCCACAGCCAGAATCGCCATGCCGTTGCCGGAAACCAGAGCGTAGTTGCTCTTCAGGTTGTTCTGTGCATCTGCGAATTCGGGGTAGTTGCCAAAGAAAGCAACCTGGTTCTGGCGGTAGGTCTCCAGAGCGTCCTTAACGGCAGTTTCCTGGCCGTCTGCGTACTGCACGACGATCACGCGGCCTGCGTCATTCTGGTCATTGCTCAGTGCGCCTGCATAAGCAACGTAGCTGTCTTCAGACAGAGACAGATCGAACTTAATCAAGTTGTCATCTACAGCCAGCTGGTTGGAGATGGGGTTAGCAGCCAGGACGGTGTCCGCAGCAGCCTTGATGTCAACCGTGGTGCTTTCGCTGCTGGACTGGGACTCAGACTGGGACTGAGAATCGGAGTTGCTCTGAGAAGGAGCATCCTGGCCGCCGCAGCCAGCCAGAACGCCAGCACACAGGGTCAGAGAAACAACAACTGCAAAAATTTTAGTGAGTTTCATAATCAATACCTCGTATTTGTTTTCAATTTTAGTCTGCCCCAAAACGGGCAGGGAATACATTGCTATGCAGTATGTATTGTAACATACAGGGGGTGGGTTTGCAAATGGGGAAACTTGCGAAGAAATGGTGAAAAATAGGACAAAAAGGATGCTGCAAATATAAATATCTATCGCATAAAACAAGCCCGGCGGGGGAAGTACTATGCAAAAAAGGGGGAATATGCGATGAATATCACACCGGAGCAGTACAGCCAGATGTCAAAAAAGGCAAGCCCGAATTCACCGATTGTCAAAGACTGCCTTTGGGCC
Organism: Faecalibacterium sp.; assembly: GCA_020025795.1. GTDB lineage: Bacteria > Bacillota > Clostridia > Oscillospirales > Ruminococcaceae > Faecalibacterium. Next base: position 22,333 of record JAHHRK010000004.1, read on the forward strand.
TTTGGCGTTGGCGGCAGCATCTGCCTTTTGGGCGAGGTGCTGCGCGAGATATATCTTTGGCAAGGTATGGAAGAAAAGGATGCCGGACTTTTGGTCAGTGTGACACTGATTGCGCTGTCCGCAATCACGACTGGTTTTGGCTGGTATTGCAAGCTGGCTGCCCATGCAGGCGCCGGTACGCTGGTACCCATTACAGGCTTTGCCAATGCCGTAGTCAGCCCGGCCATTGAGTTCAGCACCGAAGGCTTTGTACCGGGCGTAGCAGCAAAAATGTTCCTGATTGCCGGACCTGTGATCGTGTATGGCACGCTGGCAAGCGTTATCTACGGCTTGATTTTATTTTTCACCGGAGCGGCAGGCTGAAGCCAAAACCGCTTCATTTCTAATACGAATCAAGCCGAGCAATTATTGCAAAAAAATCCCACCACAGCGCTTGCTGCGGCGGGATTTTTTATGATGTGTCAGATTACGAAGCAGGCGTTTCGGTCACGCGGCGCAGCTGATACGGCGCAAACGCGTTCGGACCACAATTCACGGCCTCTACCGGGCAGCCAAGCTGTTCGCTGGCATAGGCTGCGGCGTATTCGATGCCGTGGTAGCCCAGGTAGACGGCAGAATTATCCACAGCGTCTACGATTGGCCGGGTCACACCGTAATGCGCCATGGCTTCTTTGCAGGTAGGCGCACCGCTGAGCCAGCCGCCGTAATGCACCACGTTGGAATAGAAGTTTTCCGGCCGGGGATGCGCCACATCCAATCCGGAACATACCGTGATGGCTTCGGTGGACAGCAGATACAGGTGGTCTTTGTCCTCGTTCATTTCTTCAAAGTAGACTTCTTCCAAGGTCTTGCGCTCTTTGTGGATTTCGGCCTCGGCACGCAGCGTGCGGAACACGGCCGGATACTGAATCACCATGAATACCAAAAGTGCAGCCAGAAATTCGGTGCACACGGGGGTGCGGTGGTCAGCAAGTCCCAAACAGCAAATGCTGTACAAAATCAGTGCCAGCAAAAGCGGTGCTTCTACATAACTGGGGAAGCGGTTCAGGTATTTCAGGTAGAACAGCATCAGCCCAAACATGGCGATGGTGCCCCACAGCGGCAGCGCTTTTTTATTGAATTTTACGCAGAACAGCGCATACAATGCCAGTGCAGCAACCAGCCAGTGATAATAGGTGCCGTACAACAAAGAAACACCGGTCTTGACCGTTTCTTTTACAGCGGATGTCAGCGGGCGGCGCGGAATGGATGCGGCTGCGGCTTCCACTTTTTCCGGGGTGTAGACAGCAGGATCGTAATAATCCCAGCGCATCATCATCGTGGATTCCAGCGGGCTGAAAATGCCTTCGGCGCAGAATTCGTCGGTGTCGCCCTCAATATGGTAAACGGCGTAATCGCTGAAAGCGGTGCGGGCCTCGTTGTATTCGGTAAAGTATTTCCAGTCGGGGTTTTGCTGGTAATACCAGCTGTCAAAACCCTTTGCGCCGAAAACCAGTGCAAACAATACCAGCATGGTGACAACAGATTTCTTTTTGCCTTCCTTGTCCAGACGGAAAAAGCAGCCCAGTAAAAGTGCAGCGGAAAGTCCGCCCATGGCCAGGAAATTGGGCCATCGCAGCATACTGCCGAGCAGTGCCAGCAGAATACCGCACACGGTGCGTGCACTGGGCTTGCCCAACGTAACAGCAATCAGAATCAGGCCGGTGCACAGCAAAAAGCCGCTGGTGTGCACATATTGGAAACGCTGCAAAAGGATATACGAAAATGGCAGTGCAACCAGTGCGGTCAAAATCACGCCTTTTGCAGTTCCCAGCTTTTCCAAAGCAAGGTCGATCAGCAGCACCGCAGCCACAAACATCAGGCCGATCTGCACCAGAACATACCAGTTCCAGTGCGGTATCAGCAGATACAGCGGACGCAGCAAAAATGCAAACAGAACGTTTACATAAACCATGTGCAGCGAATCACCATATGCACCGGCTGCAATGTTGGCCAGGGTGGCATCGTCGTTGGTGTAATATCGAATCCCAAACAGGGCAAGGGTGAAAATAAAGATAAAAGCCGCCAGACCAAAGGCCAGCGCATGGCGGTACAGCACTTTACGGTCTTTCTTGTGGGAAGATGTTGTTTGCATAAGGTCCTCCGGACAAAAAATCTTCCACGAACCAGGTCCGTGGAAGATTTGAATTTTAACGTCAGTGGGGCAAATCCAGGATTGCGTCGATGGAAGCCAGCTCGGCATCGGTAAAGTGATGGTCCTGGCAGGCTGCGGCAGCATTCTCACGAATCTGCTGGGGCGTGCTGGCACCAACCAGAACGGTGGTTACCACCTGGTTGCGCAGCACCCAGGACAAAGCCATCTGTGCCAAAGTCTGGCCGCGCTCGGCAGCCAGTGCATTCAGGCAGGATATCTGTGCCAGGCGCTTGTCGGTCAGGGTACGGGCAAAGTCCTTGTTACGTGCTGCATAGCTGCCTTCCGGAATGCCGTTGAAGTAGCGGTCGGTCAAAAAGCCGCGTGCCAGCGGGCTGAAGGCGACCAGGCCCTTGTCCTTTTTCAGCACGGCGCTTTCCAGACCATTGGTTTCGATGGTGCGGTCCAGCATGTTATAACGGTTCTGGCACACCACAAAGGGGCAGTGACGCTTTTCCAGCATCTGGGCAGCGCGTTCCATGTTGGGGCCGTCGTACTTGGACAGGCCGATATACAGCGCCTTGCCCTGCTTGACGATGTCGCACAGGGTGTTGATGGTTTCTTCCAGCGGGGTGTTGGGGTCCATGCGGTGATGATAGAAAATATCCACATAGTCCACGCCCAGGCGCTCCAGGCTCTGGTCCAGGCTGGCAATCAGATGCTTGCGGCTGCCCCAGTTGCCGTAGGGACCGGGCCACATGGGGTGACCTGCCTTGGTAGAAATAATCAGCTCGTCACGATACGGCTTCAGATCGGTACGCAGCAGCTCGCCCAAATTGCGCTCAGCAGCACCGGGTTCCGGGCCATAGTTGTTGGCCAGGTCGAAATAGGTGATGCCGCAGTCCAGCGCGGTAAAGCACAGCTCCTTGATGGTAGCAGGGTCTGTGTTGGTGCCGAAATTCTGCCAGAAACCCATGGAGACACGGGGCAGCAGCAGGCCGCTCTGGCCGCAGCGCGTGTATTCCATATCGTTATAGCGATCGGGATTGGGTATATAAGCCATGAAGAATCACTCCTTTGTATCAAAAAATAGAGACACGAAATATAGTAAAGTCATTATAGCACAGATGTAAAATAAAAAGAACGTGAAAAAGTGCAGAAATTGTAAAGTGATTCGCTGCGCATATCTGGCATGCCTGTGGGAAAACTTTCCCTGAGAGGAAGGTGAGATTTCTTGTCGATACGAACAGGAAGCGCATTGCAGCTGCCGCATCCGCCGGTGATTGCGGCGTGGGCATCTGCGGGCGGAAAACGGGAAAGCGCAGGTCCGCTGGCGGAAGGGCTGGACCTTTTATATGAGGATAACCGGCTGGGCCAGAAAAGCTGGGAAAAGGCGGAAGAACGTCTGCTGGAAGAAACGGCGCGTGCCTGCATGAAAAAGGCAAGCCTGAATCCGGACCAGATTCAGCTGGCACTGGCAGGAGACTTGCAGGCCCAGTGTACCGCCAGCGGCTATGCCATGCGGCAGCTGGAAGTGCCATTTGCCGGTTTGTATGGTGCGTGCAGCACCATGGCAGAAAGCCTGGCGATGGCGGCGTGTCTGTCCAGCAGCGGTGTAGGAGATAACATTCTTGCCATGACGACAAGCCACTTCTGTGCGGCAGAACGGCAGTTCCGTATGCCGTTGAATTATGGCGGAATGCGTACGCCTACCTCGCAGTGGACGGCTACGGCGGCGGGCTGTGTGCTGCTGCACCCGGCAGGGCAGGGTGTTCAGGTGCCGTCTGTGGCATTTGGTCGAGTACAGGATTTGCAAATTAAAGATATTACCAATATGGGCGCAGCCATGGCCCCGGCAGCGGCGGATACGCTTTTGCGCTATTTTCAGGATACCGGCAAAACCCCGGCGGATTACGATGTGGTTTTCACCGGCGATCTGGGCAAGGTGGGCAGCGAGCTGTTACACGAGCTGATGCAGCAGGAAGGCGTAGACCTTACCAACCATCAGGACTGCGGCTGCCTGCTGTATGGTGACGACCCTACGGTAGGTGCAGGCGGCAGTGGCTGTGGATGTAGTGCGGCGGTACTGTGCAGCCATATTTTGCCGGCGCTGACGCGCGGCGAATATCATAAGGTGCTGTTTGTGGCAACCGGTGCGCTGATGAGCCAGCCGATTTTCTTGCAGAGAGAATCTATCCCCGGTATTGCCCATCTGGTGGAGCTGGCTGCACCGGCCAAATAAACCTGCCCGCGCTTTTGTGCACAACAGGAGAAAGGAAGAAAAACAAAATGCAGTTTGTATGGGCATTTTTGATTGGCGGCGCAATTTGCGCCGTGGGCCAGATCTTCATCGACCTGACCAATTTGACCCCTGCGCGTATTCTGGCAGGCTATGTGGTTACAGGCGTAGTGCTTTCCGCCCTGGGCCTGTATCAGCCGCTGGTGGACTTGGCAGGTGCAGGTGCTTCGGTGCCGCTGCTGGGATTCGGACACCTGCTTGCAAAGGGCGTAGCCGAAGCAGTAGCGGAGAAAGGGCTGATTGGCTGCCTGACCGGTGGTTTGAGTGCAGCGGCAGGCGGCATTACAGCAAGCCTTGTGTGCGGCGTAGCGGCGGCGCTGATTTTCCGCAGCAAGGACCCCAACTAACCACAATCGAATAATACAAAAACAAAAGCCACCTATCCTTGCGGATAAGTGGCTTTGTTTAAGTCTATCAATCTGTAGGGAAAAATCAAGCGTTCTTGTTTGCACGCTTAGCCATACGGCTGATCTTGCGAGAAGCGGTGCTCTTCTTGATGATACCCTTGGCGCGAGCCTTGTCGATCGCGGAAACAGCGGCCAGGACAACAGCGTCCTTGTCAGCGGCTTTAGCATCGATGGCAGCGTCTGCCTCCTTGATGACTGTCTTCAGGTTGGTCTTAACGGACTTGTTGCGAGCCTGCTGCTTAGCGGACAGGACAACACGATCCATCTGGGATTTAATATTAGGCATTCGTTCCACCTCCTTAGCTACCCATAACAGTGCATCTTATGATAGCACAAGTCAGGACGATAACGCAATAGTTTTTTGCTTTTTTTTACGAAAAATAAGAAATTTTTTTGCCAGGCATAGTCTTTTGCGCCTCGGCATACCTATACGGCAGGACATTTCGTGGAAAAGGGGCGTGCAGGAATGCGAAAAACGAATCGCAATTGGTTATATTTGCCGCTGGTGGGGGCGGCGTTGTCGATTTCTCTGGCAGCAAAGGCACCACAGCTGCCAGTATGGACGCTGCGGGCAGGCAGCGCTTTGGCAGGTCCGGTACCGGCGATGCGGGCGGCGGTGAGCGAACATACAGCACCCAAACCGGAAAACAGTCCGGTTCCGCCTGCACAGCCGCCAGAGCAGACACCAATACAAACGCCGGAGCAGGCTATGCCAACCGAGATGCCGGCCAATACGGCACCCCAGCCGAACGACTGGGTGGATTTGCCGGAAGGAGATCCGCCTGCCGGGGCAGGCAATGTGGTGGAAAAGCATTACAGTCAGTCCGCAGGCGGCGTATTTGTGCCATGCGGACCGGCTACCATTCGGAACAACACCAAAACCACCAGCCAGCAGGATATTGCGGCGGCAACGCAGGCTGGGCTGCCTTTTTCGGTGGAGAAAAACAGCGCAGAGCCGCAGGTCTTGATTTTGCATACCCATGCCACCGAATGCTACCGCACCCATAATGGATTGTGGTATGCACCCGGTGACACGGCTCGCAGCACAGATAACAGCATCAGTGTATGTGCCGTGGGCCAGGTGATGACCGACGTATTGAACGGAGCGGGCATTAACACCATACATGATACCACGTTGAATGACTATCCCAGCTACAATGCCAGTTACGACAACAGCCGCGCCGTGGCACAAGGCTGGCTGGAAAAGTACCCCAGCATCAAAGTGATTTTGGATGTCCACCGGGATGCCATCGAATCAGAAGGCACGCGCATTGCGCCGGTAGCAGAGATCGATGGGCGAAAGTCTGCCCAGGTAATGATTATTTCCGGCGCGAATAACGGCACTACCATCAAGCTGCCCAACTGTATGCAGAATCTGGCCTTTGCTTCGGCTTGGCAGGCAGCAATGGAAACGGATTATCCCGGTCTGACGCGGCCTGTGCTGTACAGCCACCGCTTTTACAATCAGGACCTTTCCACAGGGGCGCTGCTGCTGGAGGTGGGCGGCCATGGCACCAATCTGAACGAAGCGCTGTACGCCGGGCGGCTTGCGGCGCAGTCTCTGGCACGGGTATTGGCACAGAGCTGACCGGGAAAAAGAACAGATAAATCGCCTGTTTATGGTGGGGCAGCCCTTTACAAGGCCGAGAAATTCCTTTATAATAATTAAATGTATATGCGGCGAATCGCCGAAAATTTTAGAAAAAAGAGTGGGAAGAATCATGGAACGAATTGAAATTGCATCCCTGTATAAGTCTACTCCTGCCGACGGCAGCACCATCACGGTTTGCGGCTGGGCAAAGAATATCCGGGATTCCAAGAATATCGGCTTTGTAGCACTGTCGGACGGCGGCTGCTTCAAGACCCTGCAGATCGTGTTACAGGCAGATAAGGTTGCGAATTATGATGAAGTCATCCACTCTGGCCTGTACACCAGCATGCAGATCACCGGCAAGCTGGTTCTGACTCCGGAAGCACGCCAGCCCTTTGAGCTGAACGCTGACACCGTCGAGATCCTGGGCACCTGCCCCACCGACGAGTACCCCCTGCAGAAAAAGCGTATGAGCATGGAGTACCTGCGTACCCTGCCCACCCTGCGCCCCCGTACCAACACCTTTGGTGCAGCATTCCGCGTGCGCAGCGTGGCTGCTTTTGCAATCCACCGCTTCTTCCAGGAGAACGGCTTTGTATACGCACACACCCCGCTGTTTACCGCATCCGACTGTGAGGGTGCAGGCGAAATGTTCCAGGTAACTACCCTGGACCTGAACAACGTGCCCAAGACCGAGGAAGGCACCGTGGATTACAGCCAGGACTTCTTTGAGAAGCCTGTCAGCCTGACCGTTTCCGGCCAGCTGGAAGCAGAAGCCATGGCTATGGCATTTGGCAAGGTCTACACCTTTGGACCTACCTTCCGTGCAGAAAAGTCCTTCACCACCCGCCATGCAGCAGAGTTCTGGATGATCGAGCCGGAAATGGCTTTCTGCGATCTGGCTGGTTACATGGATAACGCCGAGGCTCTGATCAAGTACGTTATCCGCTACGTGTTGGACAACTGCCCTGATGAGATGAACTTCTTCAACTCCTTCGTGGACAAGGGCCTGATCGAGCGCCTGGAGCTGGTTGCAAACAGCGACTTTGCTCGTGTGACCTACACCGAGGCAATCGAAATCCTGGAAAAGAACAACAAGAAGTTCCAGTTCCCTGTCGAGTGGGGCGTAGATATCCAGACCGAGCACGAGCGCTACCTGACCGAGGTTGTGTACAAGAAGCCTGTGTTCGTTACCGATTACCCCAAGGAAATCAAGAGCTTCTACATGAAGCAGAACGCCGACGGCAAGACCGTTGCCGCAGCAGATATGCTGGTGCCCGGCATTGGCGAGCTGATTGGCGGCAGCCAGCGTGAAGAAAACTACGACAAGCTGGTGGCTCGCATGAACGAGCTGGGCCTGAAGACCGAGGATTACGGCTGGTATCTGGACCTGCGCAAGTTTGGCGGCGTAGAGCACGCTGGTTACGGCGTGGGCTTCGAGCGCCTGGTCATGTACTTGACCGGCATCCAGAACATCCGCGATGTTCTGCCGTTCCCCCGTACGGCTTACGGCTTCTAATCAACAAAATTGAATCAGGGAGGGCGAACAATGACTTTACCAAAAAGACATATGTGCGCCCTCTTTTTTCGTTGCTTCTGGTTTTGGCGCATGGTGTGAATTTTGCGGAAATTTACAGCTGGTAAGGAGGAGATCGCGTGGCGGAAATCATAGGTTTTGCATATCTGGCTCTGTATGTATGGGCTGGGATTGGCCTGGCGCGGCGGTGTTTGCCCTCGGCAGGAGCGATGCATACGGTCCCGGTGGGGTGCGGTATCGCTACGGCAATGCTGGCCATGCTGCCGGCGGCTGCGGCACTGGTGGTAGGCTTTACGATTCCGGCAGCGGTTATCGGCGGTTTGTGCGCCGCTGGGGCCGGTTTGTGGGCCTGGTACAAGCGCAGCGACTTGCAGAAAAAAGAAAAATCCGTGCAGCCGGAAAAGAAAACCGAATGGCTGTGGATGCTGGCGGCCTGTCTGCCTGCGTTTTTGCTGACGGTGTATCTGCTGCATACCCATGTGCTGTGTTACGAACCAGCCAATGGGGCATACTATACGGGGCAGAGCGGCTACGGCGATACCGCGATGCATCTGGCTTTTATCAAAAATATTGCCGTCACCGGTAAAATGCCGCCGCATTATTCTCTCTTGGCAGGCCAGGATGTGTTCGGCTATCCGTTTTTGACTGAGAGTATTTCCAGTGTGTTTTTGCTGTTCGGTGCAGGGCTGAAGGCTGCCTATATTCTGCCATGCATTCCGGCGCTGATCAGTGTGTTTGGCGGCGTGTGGCTCTTGGCACGGCAGGCGCTGAACCATCCGGGCAAAGCGACACTGGCGAGCCTGCTGTTCATTTACGGCGCAGGCTTGGGCTTTCTGTATTTTTTGGGCAGTCCGGAGCAGTTTGCTTCGATTTTTACCGGATATTACACCACCCCCACAAACTTTGTGGAAAAGAATCTCCGCTGGGTGAATTGCATCGCCGATTTGCTGGTGCCGCAGCGCGCTACCCTGATGGGCTGGGCGCTGGCAATGCCGTGCCTGTATCTGCTGTATCGATTCGCATTCCAGGGCGAAAAGCACCTGTGGCTGGTGCTTGGCCTGTTAGCAGGCAGTATGCCTCTGATACAGACCCACAGCCTGCTGATGCTGGTCATTGTTAGTGCGGTGTATTTGTGCCGCCCGGCGGCAGATGCGATTCACGATCACAGCTGGGCTGGTTTGCGGCCTTGGATCGCCTATGCGGCAACAGCCGGCGTTTTGTGCATCCCCCAATTGTTCGGCGTGATTTTTCGCCAGACATCCGGCGGAAATGGCTTTTTGCAGCCGGTGTTCAACTGGGTGAACAACGGCACCGGCGAAAACTTCATCTGGTTTTATATCAAGAATATCGGCATCGTTTATATCCTGATGATTCCGGCTTTTCTGTGGGCAAATCAGACGCTGCGCCGTTTGTTCCTGGGCGGTTTTGCGGTAAAAATCATTAGCGAGCTGGTGGTTTTTCAGCCCAACTACTATGACAATATCAAGCTGCTGTACTTTTGGTTTTTGCTCACCTGTATTTTGGTGGCGGGCGCTGTGTGGGACTGGATTTCCCATTTGCGCAGCCGCGCAGTACAGGCGGCTTTGGCGGCGGCTGTGGTGGTACTGGGCACCTTATCCGGCGTTTTGACGTTGGGCCGCGAGGCAATCAGCAGCTATCAGGCGTTCAACGCGGACGGCATTGCGGTGGCACAGTATGTGGACGAAAATGCAGCACCGGATGCGGTGTTCTTAACAGGCCGTCAGCACCTGAACCCTGTGGCTTCGCTGGCAGGGCGGCAAATCATCTGCGGATCGTCACTGTATGTCTTTTTCCACGGAATGAACTTTGAAGCACAGGATGCCGCTGTGCGTGCAATGTACGAAAAC
>JAHHRK010000040.1 GCA_020025795.1 Faecalibacterium sp.
TTCCACTGCCTTTGCAGCAGCCTTATCTGCGGCCTGCTGTTTCAGTTCTGCCAGTTTCTTTTCCGCTGCCGTCAGCTTGTCCACGTTGGGAACCAGCTGCTTCTGGGCATCGGTCAGTGCGTCATATGCGGCGCGGGCATCTGTAATATTCTTTTCAGAATCCAGCGTCACCGCACCGATCGCGTTGATCTTATCCTCCACAGCCTTAGCGGCGGCCTTGTCTGCTGCTTCCTGACCTGCAATATCCTGCAGTTCTTTCAGGCGAGCTTCCGCGTCAATCAGCACTTGCTCATTGGGAACCAGCTGTTTTTGTGCATCGGTCAGCGCATTGTATGCTGCACGGGCTGCGTGGATATCCGCTGCGGAATCCAGCGTAATCTCGCCCAGAGCCGCAATCCGATCTTCCACTGCCTTTGCGGCGGCCTGATCGGCAGCCTGCTGCTTCAGCTCGGCCAGTTTAGCCTGTGCGTTGGTCAGCTTCTGTGCATTGGTGACCTTTGCTTTCAGTTCTTTGGTCAGTGCGTCATAAGCAGTCTGTGCCGCATTGATCTTTTCCTCAGATGCCAGCGTGACTGGATCGTCGATTGCGTCAATCTTGGCAATGACCTCTGCAACAGCCTTTTCATCCGCGGCCTGCTGCTTCAGCTCAGCCAGCTTTGCCTGTGCGTCGGTCAGCTTCTGCGCGTTGGTCACTTTTGCTTTCAATTCTTCGGTCAGTGCGTCATATGCAGTCTGTGCTGCATTGATCTTTTCCTCAGATGCCAACGTGACCGGATCGTCGATTGCATCAATCTTGGCAATGACCTCTGCAACAGCCTTTTCGTCTGCGGCCTGCTGTTTCAGCTCGGCCAGTTTGGCCTGTGCGTCAACCAGCTTCTGTGCATTGGTGACCAGCTGCTTCTGTGCTTCGGTCAGTGCATCGTAAGCGGTCTGTGCTTCGTTGATCTTTTCCTCGGATGCCAGCGTGACAGGATCGTCGATTGCGTCGATCTTGGCGATTACATTGGCAATCGTCTGGGAAGCAAACTTTGCGTCGGCCCAAACTGCATGGTCGTTGCCGTCGCTTCCGTTCATATCCACCAAGAACGCAACCTTCTTTGCACCGGTAACATCGATATCCACCGGCGTTGCATCCTGGCCGCCGACCTGGTTCTGGCGGAACACTTCCTGGCCGTCCACTTCAATGGTGAAAATCACGTCGCCGGCGTTGCGCTGGTCCGTACAAATGCCGACCAGCGCCGTAAAGTTGGTAAAGCCTGCGCCGTCAATGTCCACCACCAGTTCGGCAGGTGCATGCGCACCTACACCCTTTTCCATATTTACAGCACGGCCGTCCACATAAACGCTCAAGGGATTGCCGCAGCTGCAATGGTCGCGGTTGTGCTTGGGGAAATATCCGGCTTTATCCACGACCCACTGCATATCGCTCAGGTAGATTTCATCGGAAAGCGCGAAATGAATGGTATAGTCCTTCACAACGCCCATCTGAGAAACCGTATGGATGGTAGCAGTCAGATTTTCAGCGGTTGCCTGCGTGATTTCCACAACAGCCGATTCATCTTTCTTCACGGCTTCCACGGTGGGAATACCGTCCGCTGCAAGGCCATGCACCGTATACTCGGCCTGGTCGGGATTGAAATCTGCCAGCGGCTTGCCGTTTACCAGAATACCGTTCAGCGGCAAACTGGAGCGCATATCCTTCTTGCTGGACGCCATGCAGCTGTCCACAAAAGCAGCCTTGTCTGCTGCTGCCTGCATAATGGGAGAAATACGGAACGTCTGCGTATACTGCTGTCCCTTGGCCAGCGTATATTGACCCAGCGGGCCGGGGCCACAGCTTGCGTTGCCAAGGCCGCGCTGCGCCAGGTCAACCGTCAGGACCACATCATCGGTCTTTTTCACATCATAGAGATGTCTGTGGTTTGCCAGATCCTCTGCCTTGTAGTGCAGCGCACTGGTTTCCATCTGACCGTCCGCCGTAATCAGCAGGCCCTTGCCTGCATCGTTGGTCAAAGCGCTCCAGCGAACATCGGTACGGTTGCCGTTTTCCTGGGGTTTCACATAGCCAGTTTCAAACATACCGGTCGCGGTATCTTCATAAACGCCCAGCCGTGCGCCGGTCTTTCGGTCGATGTAATTTTCCTGGGGTCCGCGTCCATAATAGGTCACGTTTTCAAACTCCTGGGGCAGGATCATGCGCATACCGATTCTTGCGATATCGCCGACCTGTCCGTTGGAAGCCGGGGTAAAGCGGTTGGTCACAACGATTTCGCCGTTGGCGTAAATGATGTAATCCATACCGTTCGGCGAGTTCAGCGTGGGGATATTGCCTTCCACATGAACCTGTACTGCCTTGGGTGCGGCCGCATCTACCTGGAATGCCGTGACACGGAAATTCTTTGCCGCATCCTTCATTGCACCGGTGAAAGCGGGATCATTGCTGATCGGTGCGCGCCAGTAGTTGGGCTGGGGGCCATCCTGCAACAGCGTGATACCATTCACCGTGTAATCGGTGATGTAGCCGGTATTCTTATCAAAGGTAACGCGGAAGGTATCTGCCGCATCGGTCTTGCTGCCGGTCAGCGTTGCTTCGGTTTCGGTTTCCGTTACCTCAATATCATTCCAGCCCTGCACACTCGTTGCCGGGCGCTCGGTTTCAGGCGCATAATTCAGCACGAACTGCTCATAGGCAATGTCGTCGCCTGCCTTGCCAAAGCCGTTGCCCTGCCACACCTGATCGTTTTTCAGGGTAACATCCAATTCCAGGATATAATCGCTGCCGGCCTTGATTTCCGGCTTGGTCATTTCAATGGTAACGACCTTTTCGGTACCGGCCGGGATATTCTTTTGTTCCTCGGTAAGTTCGCCGCTTTGCAGCAGCTTGTTGTCTTCCATGAGTTTCCATGCAACGTTGTAGTTGTTCAGGTTCTGGCTGGTAAACTCATTTACGATACGAACCTTACCGTCCTTTGCTTCGCCGTCATCATAGAAGGAAATTTCCTGATGGACCTTTCGTACTTCATACAATTCCGGCGACGGGGTACGGTTTGCATTCAGCAGACCGTTGCAGCAGAAATCGTTGTCGGTGTAGGTTTCGCCCCAGTCGCCGCCGTATCCGTCAAATTCGATGTCGGAGTAGTCGTTGACGACCACGTTCTTTCCGCCGAAGTCCAGCTGATAAACCACTTCTTCCGGGTTAGGCACATACTCGCCCGTCAGGTTTTCCGCAGGCAAAGCCTTGTTCAAAACCATTACGTTGCCGATCTGTCCCTTGAAATCGCGCCCGGCGGTAACGCTGTCCGGGCCGGTGCCAATACCAATCGGTGTGCTGTCCGTATCAAAGGGGCCTGTCTTTTTCACGTCCTTGCTGCCGATTTTCTGACCATCCACATACAGGTTATAGGTGGTTCCGTCATAGGTTGCAGCCAGGTAGACCCACTTTCCGTATTTATCCTGGGGGAAATCCACCATCAGTGTACCGGCATTCCAGCCGTCCACGAAAAATTCGACCTTGCCAAAGTTGTTGCCGTCGAATTTCAGGGTGTAGCCGTCATCGCCTTTGCAAAGGATGTTCTGGTGATGTCCCTGGATGGACTTGGGGCAGTTGATCCATACGCCCAGCGTCAGTGCATTGCTGTTTGCACGCTTGCTGGGAACGACCACATGGCCGGTCAGCGCCTTTTCATTCTCATTGCGGCCCTTGCCAATGGTACCCTGAATGGGGCTGGTGGTGCCGTCATCATTTCGGACACTGCTGCTCTGGGCGATCATCGGCCTGGTTCGCACAGACTGATCGATCCAGTCCCAGATAAAACCGCCCTGTCCATTGGGGTGGCTGCGGAACACATCCCAGTATTCCTTAAAGTTGCCCACTGCATTGCCCATGGCGTGTGCATACTCGGACTGGATATACGGAGCCTTGTTGCCCGCGTTGTCCAAATACTTCTGCACGCCGTTTACAGCCCAATACTGGGTGGAGTAAATATCCACCATGGACTTTTCTCTGTTGTTCTTGGTGAAGCGGTTGTCACGCTCACACTTTCTCATGCGGGAAGGGTCCCGTTTCAAAATCCACTGGGTCGAGCGGAAGAAGCAGTACTGATCGTTGAGCGGATGCCGCTGCGGATCATAGACTGCCTCATTGCCCAGCGACCAAATCACAACAGAAGGATGGTTCTTGTCTCGCTCGACCATATTCATGGTGCGGTCCATGACAGCATTCATCCATCTGCCGCTGCCCGCCGGGATGCACGCCTGCTGTGCACCTGTGTGCGACTCGATATTGGCCTCGTCGCAGATATAGATGCCCAGCTCGTCGGCCAGTGCATAGGTATAGGGGTCATTCGGGTAGTGAGAGGTACGGATCGCGTTCACATTGAACTGCTTCATGGTCATGAGATCCGTTTTGATGTTCTCTCTGGTGATGGCGCGGCCCCGGATCTGGTCCGTTTCATGGCGGTTCGTGCCGCGGAACATGATTTTCTGTCCGTTGATCTGGGCCTGTTCCTGACCGGCTTCGTTGATGTCCACGGTTTCGATCTCACGGAAGCCCACACGCTGGCAGGCCGTTTCGATCACATTGCCCTGTGCATCTTTCAGCTCGATCAGCAGCCGGTACAGGTACGGATCATCTGCAAACCACTTGTGCGGTGCAGTGACTTGTTTGCTGCCGGAGCCTCGGACGCCCTTGTCGTCGGCCATTTGTTCCACGGTCTGTTTGCCGGCTGCAACCGTCACATCATAGGTCAGGGGCGTATCCCAAACCTGCTTTTCATCCGCATCATACAGCGTTGCGGACACGGTATAAGTACCGGAAACCTCCGGCGACAAGCTGCGAATGTCTGCATCCAGTGTCAGCGTTGCATTCGTAAACTGTGCATCCATATCGGTCTTAACGAAGAAATCGCGCAGCTCCACATCATCCTTCGTATACAGGAAAACATCACGGAAAATACCGCTTTGCCGGATAAAGTCCTGGTTTTCCAGATAGCTGCCCAAAGACCAGCGATAGTTCTCTACCGCAATGGTATGCTCGGTCTTGTCTGCATCCAGATACGGCGTGATGTTAAACTCATCGACCGTGTAGCTGTCTTCGCCATAGCCTACGCGGTGACCGTCCACATACAGATAGAACGCCGATTCCACGCCCTGGAACGAAACGAAAATGTTGCGATCCTTCCACGCTTCGGGAACGGTAAAGGTGCGCTTATAATGGCCCACACCGTTGCGTACCGTTGGTGCAAAAGGCTCGTTTCTGCCCTGGCCGTTCATCTCGACCTTTTCAAAATTCATCCAGGGATACCGGGTATTGATGTACAGCGGCGGATCGTACTTAAACGTGCCGTCCTCGTTTTTCTGCACCTGAATACTGCTGGGGACCTGAATCTTGTCCCAGCCTGTGGTATCCCAGTTTTCCACATACGTTTTGCTCTGCTCTCCGGAGACGTTTTTCAGTCTTTCGTCGGGGCTTAAAACATACTTGAAATCCCATTCGCCGTTCAGGGTCCGATAATACGGAGAAGCTGTTTCATCCAGATTGTCCAATACAGATTTTTCGTGCTGCAATGCCATTGTTTTGTCTGCGTAAGGCACAAACCACGCTCTGGCAGGTTCACGGTTTACTTCCACCGTTTCAATGTCACTGTACCATTCTTCGCCCATATATTGGGACCCAGTTCCTGCTGCCTGCGCAACCAGCGGTTTCAGGGACAGAACCGGCGTGAGTGCCAGCGTACTCGCCAAAACGCAAGACAAAAACTTTTGCTTATTCATGCGTTTCTATCTCCCTTTCTTTTCGTATTTTCTTATGGTCTTGCTGTTATCGTTTATTTCGTGATATCTGCTCCGGCTTGTATGCTTTTTTTGCACAAGCGGTGCTGCTTTCCTCCTGCCCACATTTTCCGAAAGCGTTCTTGCTTTTATCGCAGTGGTTCAGCCCCCAATCCTGCGCTTTTCCTCCTTTCGTATGTCTGTTTGCAGATATCCAAAAATCACAAATACACAGTTCTCTATGAAAAAGACTATACTATTTTCTTTCTGAATACAACGTTCAAGATTCACAAAAAAAGCAACGTGTTTTTATAGGTATGTCCGGACGAATTCTCGTTTTTTCTGCATTAGAGCGGCACCGGCTGTCAGGGCACCATTTTTGCTGCAAAAAAAGGCAATTTCCCACAAACCCGAACCAAAAAGGTGCGCTTCCGGATGAACCGCTTTGCCGTGTCTGATTGCGCTCGCAGAAAGAAGAAAGCGAACGACCGCAAGTCAAACCCGACCTGCGACCGTTCGCCTTTTGTATCGGCATATATTCCCGTTTGGGGTATGCCGCAATGCTTTTTTGATTTTCGTTACTGCTGATTTGTCCGAAGCACACGCAAAATGCACACCAGTACGCCATAGCTGACGCCTGCCACAGGCCAGACGATCCAGCTGCGCGACCAGTCCTCGGTAAGAAAGCTGTATCCCAGATACACCGCGGTGACTACGCCCCAGTAAATACCGGCAATGGCGCTGTTGCGGCGCGACTCCAGCTTTCGCTCCCGTGTATAATCGCCTTCCTCCAGCAGCAGTTGGAAGCTTTCCCAAACCATACAGGTGCGCACGATGCACAACACGCCGATGCCCACCATGCCCAGCAGCGCTGCCACGGCCAGTGTCATGGACCAATCGTCCCCCAGCAGCGCCAAAGCAACAAACAGTGGTGCGGGGCACAGCACACACAACATAATTCCCGCAATGAGCAGCCGGGTATGTTGTGCGGTGTAACTGCTTTGCCGCTCCCGCACCATGCCGTCCACGCCGTAAGCGGTTTCGATGGGTTCTTGCTCCAAAAATTCATAGGCGTGGAGCTTCATGCCGCTGTGAATGAAAACGCCCACCGCCGGGGCAATCATCAAAAACAAAATCAGGCATCCAAGGCCTGCTGCCGCATTTTCACTGATGGCAAGCCGCCCAAGCTCCTGCGCACCGCAAATCAGAATCAGCGGGATGGCGCTGCAAATGCACAGCATCACGCCCAGTGCAATCCGACCGCTGACGGCATCTCGCAGGCGAAGAAATTCCACTGCCTGCTCCATTGATACGCGGCGGATAGGGGCACTGTCCTGGTCCTCCGTCTCCACAGCACATTCTGTCAGTTCCTGTTCATCCTTAATCAGATAGTCCGTGGTAACGCCGAACAGCTGGGCGATTTTCAGCATCCGCCCTAAATCCGGCATGGATAAAGCGCCTTCCCATTTGGAAATCGTCTGGCGGCTCACTTCCAGCTTGTCGGCAAGCTCCTCTTGCGACCAGCCGTTTTTCTTGCGCAGGTCAATCAGTTTATCCGCAAAAATCATTGTGTTTCCTCCTCTGGCCTGTGTGGGGCCTGTTTTCTGGGCTCAGTATAGCCGATTTCCCGTGGGAAGTACAGCAACACAGGTTGACAATTGCCTTGTCGTGGGTTTACATTTGCCTGAAATTCCGCCACTAAAGCAAAAAAGCTGTCCATTCCACGCCCGCCAAGGCTTTTTCACCCCAAAAAGGCGGCGCAAAGGTTCTACCCCCTGCGCCGCCTGATTTTCTGCTATTTTGCTGTATCCACCAGCTTGTCATCTTGAATGATGCGGAAATGACTCCTGGATGCTTCACAGCCCAGTCACCAGTTCCAAAGCCAGAAAAAGTGCTTTTCCCAAGGATTCGCTCCCCCATCCACGC
The DNA here is from genome assembly GCA_020025795.1 of Faecalibacterium sp. GTDB lineage: Bacteria > Bacillota > Clostridia > Oscillospirales > Ruminococcaceae > Faecalibacterium. The sequence continues at coordinate 7,696 of JAHHRK010000040.1, forward strand.
TCATTGTAGGCATCTACATTTGCCAGCGTATCGGCAGTGAACAGGACCTGACCGAACATTACCCCTCGAAATTCCGCACAGGCAGCCAGCGCCGCACACTCCATCTCTACCACGGTGCAGCCCTCTTGCTTTCTGTACTGAATCTTATCTTTTGTTTCTCTATAAAAACCATCTGTCGTCCATGCCACACACTCAGCATATGGTACATTCAGCTTATCAAGTGTTTTCTCTATCGAATTTACAACAGCCGGATTCAGCTCCACAAATCTGGCAGGCGGCAAATAGTGGTACGATGTGCCTTCATCGCGCAGTGCCCGAATCGGAACAAGAAATTCATTTTCCGGCCAATCCACCAAAGTCCCGCAAGAGCCCACCGAAATGATTTGCGTTGCGCCGTATCCAATGAGCCAATCCATCAGCTGCGTTGCCGGTGCAGCTCCCACAGGAGCCTGACAAAGGCCGATTTGCTCGCCATGATAATCCACCCTGTAAATGGGATACCTCTTTGTAGCAGACTCAAATTCCGCAATTTGGATTCCACCATGGTGTTGGGCATAGGTATCGACAGCCTCGCCTAAAAAAGCAAATACCACCTTGGCGGGCAGTTCAATATCCAGATGCTCATGGTCCGGCATAATCACAGAACATGGATTGTCGTCGTATTCTAAAATCGGGATATCATGCCGGAGAATCATTGCTTTCATTTCCTTCCGAATTGTTATTTGGGCGAGTATAGCATAGCACTGAACGAAAAAACAAACTCTAATTTACAAATCCCGCTGTGCCACAATTACTGTATAGCCGTTTGTATCATAAGACACTCCTGTTTCAGAAAATCCGTTCTTATGCCAAAAAGATTCACTTTGGAAATTTCCTTTTACCCATCCCAACCGAATATGTTTATATCCTTGGCTCTTTAAGTACCGGCCCAGCTCCTGAACGATCTGTGTACCGATTCCCCGATTTTGAATCGCAGTATTGGTCATAAAAAGCCAATGAAGGCTGTGCTTTCATCAGGGTAAGCATCGATCAGATCCATAACAGCAATGAGGTTCTTGCCATCAAAGAATCCAACATAGTACTTATCTTTTTTCATTTTTCCTGTTGGTAAGGCTTTCATATCATCCATTACCGATTCCGCTGTAACAAAAGGCGGACAATATTTATAATACATTGTATTTTCTTTGCAAAGTTCGACAACCTGCGTTATATCGTCGGCTGTAATGCTTCTCACGTTATATTGATCCGAAAATTTTTCTAAACACAGCATTTTCTCTCTCCGAAAAAGTTGACAAGGAACTTTTTTGCTTTTTTATTTGCTCTCATTCTATCACATTTTGCAAAAAGCGGCAGAGGGTATTTTCCCTCTGCCGCCTCGCTTACACTGCTGTGGCCAGCCTATTCTCGATAAAAATGCCGTTTTCCCTGCTCGGTCGCCATCAAAATGTGAGCCACAGCAAACCGACACACAGAGAAACTATTTTTCTCCGCTTTTCTGCTTTTAGTTTGCGCCCAAATCGCGGCCCAGTGCGCAGGTGTAGTGGAACTCCACCTCATCGCCCTGCTGAACCACATAGCGGCTCACGCCATAATTGGGGAACCAGCCATTCACGCAGTATTCCCAGCCGGATTCGCTGCCGCAGTCAAATTCATAGAGATTTCCAATGCCTTCAATGTAGGCACTGTTGTACATCGGTACAAAGCTGAACTCCATGTGCATCTTACAGCTGCGCATCTCTCGCTGAAGCACGTCGAACACCGATTCGCCTTCGTAGAAGGTCACTTCCGTTCTGGGCAGAAGCACTCCATCCGCCGGGACCAGCACATCTTTGCCCTCTGCCAGATTTTCCATGTTATTGAGGATCGTCGCGCAGGAAATGCTGAGGTAACAGGTTTTCTGGCTGTTGTGGTCGATTTCCACATTGCCGGGTTCCACAGGTTCCGGCTTTCCTTCCGGGACAGGGTCGGTGAGGTACTGATCCTTTTCCTTTTTTTGTTCCTTATACTTGGAAAAATCCTGCGTTGCACCGATACCGTCTGCAACGTCAAACTCGTCATCTTCCTCGGTTTGCTCGCTCTGCGCATCCGAAGACGCCGTTTCTTCCGGCTTTTCTTCTTCCTGAACGGGTGCAGAGCTTATGCTCTGTGCCGGCTGCTCCGTCGGTACGGAATTCTGCTCCAGCTTTTCTGTACCGCAGCCTGCAAGCCCCAGCATCAGGGTCAGGCTGAGCAGCAAAGAAATCAGTTTATTCACCTTTGTTCTCCTTCCGCTTTTTCAGCGCTATCATTACACCACCTGCAACCAGAAGCACAAGCGGAATCCAAATGATGAAGCCGGCTTTCTGCTCCTGCTGAACAGGCTTTGTTTCTTCCACGGCAGGCACGGTTTCTTCTTTTTCATCCGGCGTTTCGGGCTGCGGTTCTGCGGACAGGTTTTCTGCTTCTTCCAGCTCTGCCACAGACTTTTTGCTTGCCTTCTTTGCCAGGAAGTACTCGCCGCCCTGCTGCACGATAAACTTCGCTTTGCCCTTTTCTGCCTGCACGCGGCTTACCAAAACGGCGCGCTGCTCAGTCGGGTCGTACTGGAAAAGCAGATATTCGCCATCTGCCAGAGCGGTGTCCATTTCCACCATAACGGGGCCAGGGAATGCACCGTCCTGCAGCAAACGGAAAATCTCTGCCTCCTCAGACAGCTTGTGAATCTCATCTTCATAGAGGCCCTGGCGCTGGATTTCCACGTTGAAATCTTCGGCCTTTGCAACGTCCTTGCCATAGATAGACATGGTATATGCTTCGCCGGTTTCCATGGTGCCTTCGGCGCGCAGAATCAGCTTTTTGCCCTGAATCTCTGCCAGCTGTTTTGCGGAAACCATTCCGTTCTTCACGGTGGCCTTTACCACATTGCTCTCCGTTTTGGAGCTTCCGCCGGGCTTGCCCATGGGCTTTCGCAGCGCTTTCAGCGTTTTTTCTGCGTGAACCAGCCGATCCAGATTGCTTACCTGCTTTCTCAATTCGGGAGAAAGCTTATTGTAGGCGGCGCGTGCCGCCTTGATTGCCTCTGCATCGCCTGTGGTAATCGTTTCGGGCAAAGCGTTGATGGCATCTTCTACCGCCTGCACCGCTTTCTTTTCCGCTACAATTTCTTCTGCGCGTTCCAGAACGTACAGGTTCAGCACCAGCTTCTGCTGCTTTTCCGTCAGTGCATCATAGGCGCTGCGTGCTGCCTGAACAGCCTTTGCGTCCGAAGCCTTCAGCTCCGTCGGCAGCGCTTTAATCATGGCCATGACCTTCTGGGCTGCATCCCAGTCATTCAGCTGTGCTTCTGCCTGCATCAGCTTATCCAGGTTTTTCACCAGTGCTTTCTGGTCCGCCGTCAGTGCGTCGTATGCGCTGCGTGCTGCCTGCACAGCCTGTTTGTTTTCCATGCTCACAGAATTGGGCAGTGCCTGAATGGTCTTTTCCACCTGTGTAGCCGCTTTCTGGTCTGCGATTGCCTTTTCTGCTTTCAGCAGCTTATCCACGTTGGAAACCTGTGCCTGCTGTTCTGCGGTCAGCAGATCGTATGCGGAGCGTGCGGTCTGCACAGCTTCCTGATCTGCCAGTGTGATCTTCTCCGGCAGCGCATCAATCAGGTTCATTACGCTGTCTGCGTTTGCCAGTTTCTTGAGCGCTGCCTCGGCAGCTTCCAGCTTGGGCAGGTTGGTAACCTTTGCCTGCTGTGCAGCCGTCAGCCGATTGTATGCCGCGCGGCACTGGCGAACTGCATAGGCATTTGCCAGCGTAATTTCTTCCGGCAGTGCGGCAATCATTCTGCTGACTTTTTCCGCCGGGCTTTCTTCCAGTCCGGTGCCCTTCAAATCCCAGTATCCGCTTTCGCCATTCAGGAAGCGCTCGTATGCGCAAAGTGCCTGCATGGCCTGGGCGGTTGCCATCTTGTCAACCTTGCCGTTTTTGTCGTGCTTGAAGCCTTCGCCCGCTACCATGTACTCCGACAGAGCGGACATGATGTTTTCCACTTCATCGCCGAAGCCCGGCTGTGCAACAATATCTCGCTTTAGAACCGCCAGGGCCAGAATCACCTGAGAAATGGATTCCGAGCTGCCCAGGTTCAGGTTCTTGTCTGCCGCTGCTGCCAGATAAGCAACCGCACGGTCCAGCGCAGCCGCCACTTCGTCCTGTTTCTGATAGCGCGCCAGCGCCTGAATACTCATAGCGGTCATATCAATGCCGGAAGTTCCGGTTTTGTCCAGACCAAAGCCGCCGTCCGCATTCTGGTATGCCAGCAGCTCGCTAACCATACGCTCGCGGGTCCAGGTCACATCAGCAGGAATTTCCGTGCCATTCATATCCAGTGCAATCAGTGCCCATACCAGCGCATTGCTGCCCTGCTTGGTCAGATTGGGGTGGTTGCAAATCAGCTCCACCAGATTGACACCGCCCACGTTGGTGATGTCCTTGCCCATGATGTTCAGTGCCAGCGCTGCACGCTCTGCCTCGGTAGGCTGAACGGTTGCATCCCAGGAGCGGACATTGTTCACTACATCATTATAATAGCTGTCCAGCTGGTCCTGCGGCAAAGTCTGGCCGTCGCGCAGCAGCGTGTAGATGCTCCACTCCTCGCCAAAGGCAAAGGTATTATGAGCATTCAGATAGCTGCCTGCTGCCTGTTTGCCGGTTTCGATGAACTTGGGAATATCAAAGCCCTGCACCTCGCTGCCATTGCCCTTAACGGTGATGGTCAGCTTCACAGGCTTTGCGCCGCCGGTGGTGTCCACAGGCGTACCCGTTGCAACTACCGTACCGGGGCGCAGACCTCTCACTTCAAACTTGGTGGATGCCACCCAGTTGCCGTCGTCCGGGCCGCCGGTTTCACGAATCTGCATCAGTGCGTCCGGACGCTGAATGGAAACAATGCCCTGCTTATCATAGGTCCAGACCAAATCCGGCTCCGTGATTTCATGGCGATTGCCCGGCTGTCCGTGGAAGGTCAGCGGCAGCGGCTGCTTGGTATTCTGGTCAACAAGGATGGTTTCTTCGGGACCGGAAACTGCTGTCAGGAGATTTTCATAAATAAAGGTAGCTTCACTGCTGCCTTCCACCATATGGCCTTTATCATTGAGCTTTGCTGTAAAGGTAACGGTACCGTTCTTATGGGGAATGTAGCCGCTGCCATCGTATTCCGCAATCGTGGGGTCGTTGGAGGTAACAGTAATCTGATTCTTGTAGCTTGCATTGGAAGGTTCTACCCGAACCGTCTGCGGCAGCGTGATGAACTGACCATTTCCCATCGAGTTACGATAGTGAATTTTCACCGTACCGCGGATATCGGGCTGAATGCGCTCAACCGGCACATACTCGGATGTGATTGCAACCGTTACCGAAACCGGGTTTTCTTTTTGGGTTTTCTCGGTGACGGTCAACTTGCTGGTACCGGGCTCTCTAAAGTGGAAAGCGCCGGAATTATAGTCCGTGATGAGCATATCCGGCTTTTCTGCTTTCAGTTCCACCAGATAGACCGGCAGCGGACTAAATTCATTCGAATCTGCGTATTTTGCCTCTACTGCCAGGATTTCAATCCCGGAGCCCTGCACCGTGGCAGTGTCGGCAAGTACCTTGCCGTCCAGCAGAAGGCGCA
>JAHHRK010000041.1 GCA_020025795.1 Faecalibacterium sp.
GTAACGTGTTTAGCAAGCTTCTGCTGCTGGTATTGATCCCAGCCTACTGCCTTAATCAGTTCCTCGGTAGTACCGTAGTTTTTGCTATTCAAAGCCAGGCAGCCATCCTTGACGCTGACAGCCTGCTTGTTGTAGATTGCGCCATGGTTTGCCATGCCGTCGATAATTTGCCACTTGCTGGTATCCAGCGTGTCGCCGTCAAATTCGTCGCTCCACACCAGCGTGTCGTACTTAGATGCAGGTGCGACATACTCGGGTTTGGATTCATCGTAGCTATTGCCGGTTGCCCAGATTTCGATTTCCGAATACTTTGCAGGCTGGTCATTCGCCTTATTAACGGTAAAGCGTACACATTTGCCATTTTCTCCTCTGCCCAAATCAATGGACACCATATTAGCGTCCTGCGTCCAGTCTTGCTTACTCCATACAACTTTACCGTCACTGGTGGGGCCGTTGGAAACAGATACTTTTACGGATTTATACTGGCCTTCTTCCAGCTTGAAGTTGATTTTCTTGATGCTGTATCTGTTCTTGTACTCAAACTGCAGCCAGCGTTCGCCCTTGCTGTTATGCACTGCATAATTGTTATCAACCTTACCATCGGTAATTGCTTCAATGTTGGTAGGTGTCAGGCCACGTACATAAGGCAGTTTATTCAGTGCAATATTCTTTGCCTCGCTTGCCGGAGGAGGTGTAGGCACCTCAGATTTCGGGACCGATGCAATTACCTCAATTTCATTGAACAAAACGCCGTTGCTCATGCCTTCCCAGTTGCCCGAAACGTTGCGGATATAATGGCCACGCTGCCAGATACGGATATACCGTGCCTTAACCGGTGCTTCTGGCGTGATCTCCTGGGGCTTTCCTTTTGTTTCAGGTGTTTCCTTAAATTCTTGACCCTTTTCGCCGCCAAAGATGATAACAGAATCGGTAAAGTCCTTATTCTCAGACAGCTCCACCTTTACATTCTTAAAGGTAGATACAGCATGATCATAGGTGTTATGGTACAGATTAACCTTTTTTACGTCCTGTACCTTGCCGAAATCATACTCCAGATAAACGTCCTTCCAGTCATTCCAGCCTTTGAGAGGTTTTTTGTCGTCCTCAATGCCGGCCACAATTTTGGTATTGCTGTGGCTGTGTCCATCCGCATCTGCATCGCCGATGTCACCATCCGTTGCATAGGACGCATTTTCAATCATAATACCGGATGCTGTGGAATCGCCGCCACCGCTGACAGGGGTTTCGCTGTTTGTGGTCGGCTTTTTGCCAATCAAAATATTGGCATCCACCATTTCCTGGTCCGGTTTGGGCTCGGGCTGCGGGTCAGGCGTAACGTCGGTTCCGGCCTTGGCCTCTGCATACACCTCAATTTCGTTAAATCGAGCCGAATTGCTCATACCGTTCCAGGTATCAGGGGTATTGGTAACATAGTGTCCACGCTGATAGATACGAATATAGCGTGCGTTTACGGGTGCCTTTGCAACGACAGACTGCACCTGACCCTTTTCGCCAAGCGTCAGGCAATCTACTGTTGCTGCCTCCACATCACGTTCGGTTTTTGCTGCGTCGGTTTCACGCACATCCTGCGTATCGAACAAAACCGTAGAATCGGTAAAGTTCTCGTCGTTAGAGAGTTCCACTTTTACATTTTTGAAAGCAGAAACTGCGCCCGGATACGTGTTGCGATAGATGTCTACCTGCTGCACAGCTCGTTCTTCACCGAAATCGTACTGCAGATAAACATCCTTCCAGTCATTCCAGCCATTATTTGGCTTGGACTGATTCTCCTCACCGGCTGCAATCATTGTGTTGTGGCCATCTTGGTCGGAGTGTTCCTTGCTGCCATCGGTAGCAGCACCGGGATTGGTGATTTCCACATTAGAGGTAGGTACCTTGCCTGCCAGAAGATTTTCCGGACCTGTGTTTCCTTCTGCATGTACCAGGCAGGGATGTACGATTCCTACCAGTAACGCAGAAGCAAGCAACGTGGACAGGCATTTGTGCGCGAAGCTCTTTTGCATGATTCTCTTCCTTTCAAATGTTTCTTATTTTTGCGCGTGTGCGCTTAAACCAATTTTTTGCGCATTCTTTGCGATGTATCTCCCTATTGTGCTAACGCAAAATACAATGGGAACATTTCTCCCCCTATCAGTATAACAAAAACAACGAACGAACAAATAGTAACAAAAGCAACCATCATGTGCACAACTTTTAACCACTTCGTATAAAATTTAACACATCTGTATTTTTCTCACCGTTTGCCACAGCCAGACGTGCCGAAAATTGCTTTTCATGCCCTCTGCAATCAAACGCTCTCCTGTCGCAGCAGCTTTTGTTGCTGCCAAGTTGGATTCCTGCTCTCGTGGAAATTCCGCACAGGTTTACGTCCCGTTACTTGTACCAGAAAAAGCATCCTGCGGTTTTGCAAAATTTTCTCTTTCTATTTTGATTTCACAGAAGCGCAAAAAATCCCCAGCAGGTTTGCTGTTTATGCAACACCGCCGGGGATTTTTCTATGCTTGCTTATGTATTTTTCTTTTTTCTAATCTGGGAAAACGCATGGTGCAAAGGCTTTCTCAACGATGCCAGTCCAATGCTGCCCAGCATGAAAAAGAGCGGCCACTGGTTGATCAGCTGCCGGTGATTCGACTCCCACAGCATCATAAACATCCAAAAGCCAATCATCGCCAGGCAGAGCACGCCTTGCTGCGGCAGCGTACGCTCGGTACGTTGCCGCACCGCACCCACGATACCCAGTAGCAGCAGAACCAGATAAAAGCTGTGTGACAGATTATTGTACAGTCCATAATACGGTCCGCTCTGAAACACCGTCCGGTACACCAGATTGATTGGCTGCTCCTCGTCGGAAAAACGATAGCTGTACGACATATCGCCGTTGCCCGAACCAAAGGTACGGCAGGTCTTTCGCCCGATCAATTGCCAATAGCCTCTGGGGCCCATCTCCTGCAGGCGCTGGCGAATCACTTCGATATTCTTTTTCACCCGGTCCGGCGTTGGTCCCGCCGGGGTAGTGATATTCCATTCGTCGTCGGCGTTGTAACAACCGTCCCCCTGCAAACCCATCATCACCCAATGGGTGGCAGGCATAGCCTCCCCCGCCCGTGCCGGATCTATGACAGTCTGTCTGCCCCAGAAGCGGAACCCGCCGCAGACCAGAACAACCACAAACACGGTGGCAGCTGCCGCGGTCCAGTTTTCTTTCTTGCGGCAGGTCACCAGCATCAGAATGGCGGCGGCAATGGCCACGATCAAAACGGTCACCTTGATCTGCATTCCCACGCCCAATACAACACCGGTCAGCACGCCCCAGAACAATTTTTTCGGCAACGCCTCTGCCGAACGCACCCGCTGCATACACAGCAGCGTGCACGGGATGCACCAAATCGACCAGGTGTCTGTGTACGACACTGTACTCTGAAAGTAGACCGGCGCATACATCGCAGCCAGAAACAGATAGAAAAATGCTGTGTCCGTGTCAAACGTCTCGTCCAGCCAGCAAAAGCCAGACACCAGCATCACCGCAAACAGCAGATGTCCCACAATGGCCGCCGCCTGATAATCCGCACAAATACCGAACCAGTGCAGCACCCGAAACAGTTGCTGCTGCAGCAAAAACAAGCCGATATTGTTGGTGTAGTGGTGCAGATACCACGAGCACTCATTCAATTCCTCAGCGGTCGCACCGTTTGCATACAGGGATGCGCCCCAAAAGACCTTTCCATGGTCATACATCGGATTGCCCACCGTCTGCAAGCCGATCACCAGCTGGATTCCAAAGATCAGCCCAATCCCGACAAGCAGTATTTTATATTTATGCCTTTTGCAAAAGGGGCCAATCTTTTCCCATAAAAACAGGAATGTTCCCAGTACCAGACCCCAGCCGCCAACCAGAACCAGCTGAAACAGCGTCCGGTATGAAAACGAAGTATTCCGGAAAACAATGGTCAGCCAGACCCAACCGAACAGTATCCCATATACAATCCGAATCAACCGGATAAAACAAACTTTCCAACGCTCCATGTTCTGCTCCTAAATGCAATCCTTTTATACTTTACTTGAATTATATCTTAAAACGCTGTCCACCACAAGGAACGCATCAAAGCAAAAAGGCTCCTGCAAAGCTTTCGTAAGCACCGCATCGCTGCACTTTCACTCTGTGACGAAAAGCAAAATGCAGATGCCTTGATGTACTTAGAGCACCACAAGCTACATTATTCTTATATAGGGAACCGGCGCAAGCGATCACCTCGGTGACTTTCTGTTATTTCCATGCAGTGCAATATTTTTTCACGATACTAGTCTCAACTGCTTTCATCGTGCAGAAACCCTGCCATACGGTTCTGCTACTGCAATAAGACCAAATGATCCCACGTCTGGAAAAGCTGGAACTTTTTCTGGCAACCGAGGTCCGTTTCGTTTGTATATTATAATGTAGGTTTCAAATCGCAAGCGAGCGTGTACTTGTCTTGCCATAATTTTGTCCTTGCTCGGCGTGCACACAACATGTAAGAAAGCAGCAAAGAGCACAAAGCATCGTTTTGGTTTTTATATAATGTAACAATTGCGTTTTGTCCTCCGTAGTTTTTTCACAGCTTTTCGTGCAAGCAAAAGCAAACCTTGTACAATATCTATAAAACAAGTCCGCAAATTTCATGTATAACGTACGTAGACAGTTCTGGATTGGTCTGATAGTATAACTCAGTAAGTGCCTTTACGGCACGCACTGTTCCGATTTCTTAGCTGCCTCGGAAGCAAAAGCCAGAAATCAAGCGGCTTGATTCTGTACGGTCATGTGTATCTGCTCTTTTGTCCAGTTAAGATGCCATTGGCTGTGTACAAGATCCTGTGTTAGATTCGTGGCTTTATCTTTCGCGTGTATGCGTGAAAAATGGCAGTGGCGTGTCTGGGAAGCTCAATTACAAAAAGGAAGAGGTATCTAGCATGAAGAAAATCCACAAACGATTGCTGGCCGGCCTCCTGGCAGCAGTAATGCTGGCTGGACAAACGGCGGTATTCGCAGTGGCAGCTCCTGAAGCTGCGCCCGAGGCTAGCAAGGACATCAACCTGGCCCTTGAACCCGACGTAGTCGCCACTGCAGACAACTCTGAAAACAGTCACCCTGCTTCTGCGGCAGTCGATGGCGACCGCACCAACAACAACTCTCGTTGGGCCACTGACAACGACGGTCGTGGTACCACCCCGCGCACCCTGACGCTGGACCTGGGCAAAACCTGCACCATCAACAGCGTGAAGGTTTTCTGGGAAGCAGAGAACATCCAGAACTATTTTGTTGAAACCTCTGCGGACGAAAAAAACTGGGATACGCAGGTAACTGTAGAACGCGAGGCTGGTCAGCGTGAGGACGCACACACGCTGCCCAAGCCTGTTGACGCACGCTATATCCGTCTGCGCGTGACCAAGTACAGCCCGGCCATTGGTCAGTGGTTCAACGTGTCCGCGTATGAATTCGAGGTCTATGGCCAGAAAAAGGTCACCCTGGGCAATCTGGCCACTCTGGACGGTGTAAAGGCCGAAGCCGATAACACCGACGGCAATACCTTTACCGCTGATAAAACCATCGATGGCGATCTCACCAATGATTCCCGCTGGGGTTCCCAAAATGACTCTGCCGGTACTACTCCGCGCACCCTGACGCTGGACCTGGGCGCTGAGCGCACCATCACCAGTTTCAAGGTATTCTGGGAAAAGACCAACATCAGAGACTATCACATCGATACTTCCACGGACAAAAACAACTGGGAAAAGCGTGTAGACATTACCAACGCTGACGCTGCCGATGCAGTTTCCCATGATTTGCAGACTCCCGTCAACGCCCGTTATGTTCGTCTGGTTGCAACCAAGTACGTCGAATCTGTAACTGGTTGGTACAACGTAGGCGTGCGCGAATTTGAGGTTCATGGCCATATGCCGGAAACCGTCGAGCCGCCCAAAGATGAACTGGTCACTGCCCCCGAAGGCACCAACCTGGCTCTCCTGAACACGGTTCGTGCTTCCGCTACCAACGTAGAGTCTAATACGAATTTCACCGCAGATAAGGCTCGCGACGGCAACAAAACCGCTAAGGAATCCCGCTGGGCAACCAATAAAGATGTACCGAACCCGACCATCACCTACGACCTGGGTGCAAAGTACATGGTTGGCAGCGTAATCCTCTACTGGGAAAACAACAACCCTGAAAAATGGCATGTACAAACTTCTCTGGATGGCCAGAACTGGACCACGCAGAAGACCTTTGATAGCAAGCTGTCTCAGGTTACCGCACCCATCCAGACCGTCAACTTCGATGCACCCGTAGAAGCACGTCATGTCCGTGTTTGGGTTGAAAAGTACCACGGCGGCTGGAACAACGTTGCTCTGTACGAGTTCGAAGTATATCAGGGCAAATCCGAAATCGTACGCACGCCCGCTACTGTTGCAGATGAACTGGCTCGCAGCATTAAGCTGGAGAACGGCAAGGTCGTCATGACCGGCGAAGTGCCTGAGAAGTACACTGCTACCTGGGGCTGCAACTACGAGCAGGTCGTTGGTGCAGACGGCACCGTCTACACTCCCCTGGTAAACACCAAGGTTGAAATCACGGTTACTGTCCGTGAAGCAGAAAACACCATGGCATCCGGCTCCTCCAAGGTAGAGCTGACTATTCCTGGTGTACATAGCGCAAACGAAGGCAATGCAAAGCCTGCTGTTGTTCCCGAACTGGCACAGTGGTACAGCTCTGCGGAGCAGAACGGCAAGGTCTTTACGCTGAATGCACAGAGCCGCATCGTTGCCGATGAAGCAATGCTCAGCGTAGCAAAGGAACTCAAGAACGACATTCAGGACCTGTTTGATCTGGACCTGCCCATCGTTACCGAAGCAGCCAAGGCAGGCGACATCCAGCTGATGTATCTGGACGGCGCAGGCTTTGACAAGGAAACCTACAACATGGAAGTCACCGACCGTGTTGTGATTCAGGCAAACCACACCACCGGCGCTTATTGGGGCACTCGTTCTGTGCTGCAGGCACTGGTTCTGAGCAAGAATCAGACCATTGCTCAGGGTACCGCAAGAGACTATCCCGAGTTTGAGAACCGTGGCTTCATGCTGGACGTAGGCCGTAAGCCCATGTCTATGGAAATGCTGCGCAACTTTGTCAAGAATATGTCTTGGTACAAGATGAACAACTTCCATATTCACCTGAGCGACAACCTGATCTTCATGGAGAAATACGTTGAGGCTGGCAAAGAGCTGGAAGCTTGGAACTCCTACCAGGGCTTCCGCCTGGAATCCAACAAAGAAGGCCTGACCTCCAAGGACTACTTCTACACCAAGCAGGAGTTCAAGTCCTTTATGGAAGACTCTCGTGCTTTGGGCGTAGACATCACCCCCGAAATTGACGTACCCGCTCATGCACTGTCTATTGCCAATTACATCAAAAACACCCTTGGCCGCGACGACCTGGTTCTGCACAAGAAGGGCGGCAACAACCGTCCCTGGTTTGACCATGTAGATATCAGCAACCCCGAGGCAATCGAAATCGTTAAGACCATCTTTGATGAGTACATTGACGAAGATCTCTTTGATGAGAACACCGTGGTGCACATCGGCGCTGACGAATTTTACGACAGCCACCCGGCTTACCGCAACTTCCTCATCCAGATGATCGATTATATCCAGAACACCAAACACCGTCAGGTCCGCGTATGGGGCAGCTTGTCCTCCATGAGCGGCCAGCCCAACAAGCACCCCTTTAAGCCTGAGCACGTTCAGGGTGCACAGATGAACATTTGGGACGCCGGCTGGGCTAAACCGCAGGATATGTTCAACCTGGGCTTTAACCTGATCAATACGATTGGCTACGACCTGTATATCGTGCCCAATGGTAGCGGCAACCGTGGCGGCTATGTCGACTTCCTGAAGTCCCAGAACCTGTATAACGGTTGGGAACCCGAAAACTTTGGTGGCACCTGGATTCCCACCGGTTCCGACCAGATGATGGGCGCCACCTTTGCGATCTGGCAGGATAACATCGATACCCATGCATCTGGTATCAACGAAACCGATACCTTCTACCGCTTTATGGACGCTATGCCCTATCTGAGCGTCAAGATGTGGGGTACCGGCGGCGACGGTCTGGACCGCAACTTCAACGATGCCAAGGCCGACATCGAGACCCTGGGCACCGCACCCAACAGCGATCCCTACCACGAGATCGAACTGGCTCCTGACACGCAGGAGTACGCACACTATTCCTTCAAGAACAGCCACGACATTTCCGGCAACAAGCACAATCTGACCCTCAATGGCGCAACCATTCAGGATGGCAGCCTGGTGCTGAACGGCGGTAAGTCTTATGCTGAAACCGGCCTGAATGTGATGGGCCCCAACAACTCCATCACCATGCGCGTTTACAAGGACAGCGCACATCAGGACGGCGAGCAGATCCTTCTGGAGGCTGACGCTGCCTATGGCGAAACCACCATCAAGGCACTTCCTTCCAAGGATGGTTCCTGGAAGCTGGGCTTTGCTCGTGAACTGTACGAGTACGTCTTCAACTACGATCTGCCCCACGACCAGTGGGTTGAGCTGACCATCCGCAACGAAGGCAACAAGACCTATCTGCTGGTAGGCGACAAGAAGATCGAAGCAGTTGGCTCCTTCCTGCCGGATGAACACGCTACCACCAAGTTCATGGGTAAGACCGGTATCAAGCATTCTTCCTTTGATATGCCCGTTGCTCGCATCGGCAGCACCACCAACGCCTTCCAGGGCAAGGTGGACAGCGTATCGTTCCACGCTAACAATGTAACGCCCACCGAGCGCTTCGAGGTGCAGTTCGTCTCTATGGACGGCAGCATTTTGGACACCGCAGCTGTGGTCGCTGGACAGCCCGTAGCTAAGCCGCAGGATCCTGTTTTGGACGGTTTCGTATTCGGCGGCTGGTTCACCGATAAGAATTGCACCACTGCTTACGACTTTGCTGCTCCTGTTGAGAGCGACATGATGCTGTACGCTAAGTGGACTGCCATCGACAAGTCCATGCTGAAGGAGCAGATCGACAAGGCCGAGGCCATGATCCACAAGCAGGATCAGTACGTACAGACCAACTGGCAGCAGATGCTGGACGCTCTGGCTGAAGCTAAGAAGGTAATGGCAAACAAGCATGCTACCGAGGCAGACGTAAAGGCCGCTACCGAATCTCTTGCCAACGCTATTTCTGCTCAGCTGATCAAGGCAGACAAGTCCGCTCTGAAGGACCTGGTTACCAAGGCTGAAAAGAAGAAGCTCAACGGCTACACCGCTGAGAGCGTAAAGGCATTCCAGACTGCTCTCGACGCTGCCAAGAAGGTTCTGGCAGACGAGAACCTGAGCAAGAACGACCAGGCTGTGGTTGACAAGGCTGTTGAATCTCTCGACGCTGCAATCCGTGGTCTGACCGCTGAGAAGGCTCCGAGCCAGCCCCAGAACAACAATACGAACAATTCCCAGAATAGCAATGCAAACAACGCCCAGAACAACAATGCAAATAATCCTCATACGGGCGACGAAACTAATCTGGTAATTTGGAGCATCGCACTCGTGCTCTCTGCTGCTGGCGCAGGCGCAGTTCTGTTCTTCAAGCGTCGCCGCAGCTAATGCAAAAAAAAGATTGCCATTCCTTTTGGGTCCGTCCCATAGGTAAAGCAATGATGTAAAAGGTACGGCATGGTCCCGTTTGGGGCTGTGCCGTACCTTCTTTTTATGCGGTGAATCTCTTTCTTCGCGGGAACAGCCATGCTGCTCCCTGCCACAAAACCAGAACCGTTTGATTTTTCATTGCTACGGACTTTCATTCGTCAGCCCTATAAGCAAGGCGCATCACAGCCAAAAATACGTCTGTATCCTGCAAGAGCCATGAGCCTCACTCCAAGTCCGGCTTATTCTGTTGCATGCAGATTTTATATCATTCTGACCTTGTGGTATGCCGTCAGGAAGGCAAGCGGATCCATTCTTGCCGAAGCGCGGAAAAGTCACCTTTTTCTACGGATGCAAACAAAAAACCGAACCGGCACTCCATACAGGAAACCAGTTCGGTTTTTATCATCTTTGATTGGGATGCTCGGCATGGCGCTTGCGCCGCCATTTACCGCAAATTACAAGAATTTGTTTTTATCCCGTCTTATTTCTTTTTGCCCTTCTTGCCGGACTTCTTCTTGCCGGAAGCCTTGCTCTTGGCCTTTGCCGGTGCAGCGGGTGCAGCTACAACTTCCTTCGGTTCTTCGGCTACTGCGGCAACAGGTTCTGCCTTGACTTCTACCTTGGGTTCTTCTGCTTTGACCTCAACCTTTGCAGGTTCTTCTGCCTTAACTTCTTCAGCTTTCTTTTTCGTAGCAGTGGTCTTTTTGGCAGCAGGCTTCTTAGCGGCAGCCTTTTCCTTCACTTCGCTGATGGTCCACTTCTGATTGTCGCCGTTCACATCCTGCCAAATCTGGATGTGTGCGCCGTCTTCGTTGCTCATGCCAACCACGTCGATGCACTTGGTAGGAGCCAGCTGTGCCTTGATCTTTACGGTGCCGTCATTGCCGGCTTCCACGATCCACAGCTGAGAAGAACCGTTCACGTCCTCCCACTGATGCAGCCAGGTGCCATCTACGGTACCGTTCATCATCAGGTCCATCATTTTGCCCGTGCTGCGGTTCTGGATGCGGTACACGCCCTCACCCATACGCAGGAACATCCACTGCTGATTGGCAGCCTTGGTAGCAGAAGCCAGCTGGATTGCTCCGCCGTTTTCATTTCCCTCAACAGCCTCGATTACTTTCCCATTTGCGTTTACAATGGTGTAATAGCAGTCCGCTACAATCATTGTCTGTGCGATCTTTTTCATGGTCTTTCCCTCTTTCCAAACATTCAAATAGATAAACTGCACAAATGAAAACGTCCTCTTTCAGTAGAATTATATCACGCTTTCCCTTCTTTTCAAGCAAACGACGTTTTTCTGTTACTTCTGTATAGCGCACTGGCATATTTTGCTCTCAAAATGCATGACCTTCACGAAAAAAAACGTCGAAACGTATCCTTTTCAAAACAGCCCTCTGTATTGGCATTTTGTTCGGCCGCTTTTTCTGCATCATGCAAAACAGGCACCGCCCAGAATCTTCTGAACGATGCCTGTCCTATTTTTCTTTGGAAACGAAGGATCAGAAAGCAAGCGGCGGACTGATTTCGCTTCGTCTTTGTGTCTGGACAATGCAATCCGCCGGCGGTACAACGCCTGCTGCGCCCAGCGTATTGAACACGCTGCGCAGCGCCAGTTCCGGCGTATTATTTTCCTGCGACAAATGGCATAAAGCGATTTTTTTGCAGCCGCTCTGAATCAATTCCAGCACCTTGGCGCTGCATTCATCGTTGGACAGGTGTCCGCGCGGACTTTCAATGCGAGCACGCAGGTAGTAAGGGTATGGCCCTTCCCGCAGCATACGCAGGTCATAATTGCTTTCCAGCGCAACCATATCGCAGCCGTCCAGCGCTTTATGTACACCCGGCGTCAAAATACCAAGGTCAGTCGCAATGGCCATCTGGCGGCCATCCGGCGTGGCAATCCGGTATCCCACGCAAGGCACATCGTGGCTGGTGCGGAACATTTCCACGCGGAACGCGCCCAGATCCTCCGGCGCATTGCAGCCAAGCGTGATCAGGTCGCTGTTCGGCGGCACCAGACCGTTTTGCTGCAGCATATCCAGCGTATCCGCTGCGCCATATACCGGAACACGGTAGTGCTTCAGAAAGACATTCAGGCCCTTTACATGGTCGCTGTGCTCGTGCGTAACCAGGATGCCGTCGCAGTCTTCAATGGTCAAGTTCAGCTCTTTCAGAGCGTTTACCGTGGTACGGCAGCACTTGCCCATATCTACCATCAAATATCGGTTGCCGGAGCGAATCACACTGCAATTGCCCGACGAACCGGAATACAGCGAAATGAACTCTGCCATTGCGTTTTCTCCTTCTTCCCAATCTTCCATAAAAAACAGCCGCACCTGCCGATGCGGCTGTCAGATATCCCTATTGCAGGCTTACATGCTGCTTTCTTCGCGGTGAATATCCGCGCCCAGTGCCTGCAGCTTTTCCACGATGCGCTCGTAGCCGCGCTCGATGTGGCCGATCTCGGTCACTTCGCTCACGCCGTCCGCCATCAAAGCAGCAACCACGATTGCAGCACCTGCACGCAGGTCGCTTGCACGCAGCGGTGCAGGACGCAGCTCGTCCACGCCCTGGATCACAGCCACCTGGCCGTCAACCTGGATGCGAACGCCCATCTTAGCCAGCTCGTCCGCATAGCGGAAACGGTTGTCCCAGATGCCTTCGGT
>JAHHRK010000042.1 GCA_020025795.1 Faecalibacterium sp.
GGAAAACATAGATGTGGTCAGCCATTGCAGGTACGGTGTCGCGGTAGAAAATCATGCCCTGTGGGGTGATGCCGCTCAAAAAACGGATCTGTTCCCGGCCGGGGGTGTGCGTTTTGGGCAGCAGGCGTTTGGCCAGGCCCATAATATAATGGCGCACCTTGGCAAAATCGGTGCATCCCGCTGCAGAGCGGCGGCTGTCTTGCAAAAGACCGCTTGCTGCCGCCACATAACGGGTGGCTTGCTGACGCAGCACTTTTCCCTGTGTAATATTTTCATCAATCACATCGCGCAGGGGGCAAAGCTGGTCCGGGTCCAGGGTGTCATACAGAGAGATGACGGTTTCTTCGACACCTGGTGCCCGAGGTTCCAGTGCGTGCGGTGGGGTAGCGTCCAGAACAGCAGCTTTCTGATGGCAGAAAACCACGCCGTCCAGACTGTTGGGGTCACTGGAACAGTGAATATATTGCAGTGGCTCCTGCGCCTGACTGGCAAGGCGGCGCATCAAAGTGGATTTGCCGCATCCCGGGCCGGCTTTCAGCAGATACAGGTGCAAGCCTTCCTGCGGACCAAGCTGATCGAAATAACCGTGGAATCCGGTTGCCGTGGTGGTGGCAAGAAAAAAGTCGATGGGAGAACGTTTCTTTTCCATGTAAAAACACCTCGCTTTTGCCTATCCTATGCAAAAAGCGGGGTGTATGATACGATTTTCTCTCAAAGACCCAGTTGTTCGATCTTTTCTCGCAAAGCGACAAAATCTCCAAAGGCATCCGCCTTGGCAGCAGGGTTGCGCAAAAGGGCGGCAGGGTGCCAGGTTGCCATAAATAAGGTGTCACCCTTTTGGATAAACTGGCCATGCTCCTTGGTGACCGAAAAATCCGGACGGATCAAAGTCTGGGCGGCAACACGGCCCAGGCAGACCACAATTTTCGGCTGCAAGCAGCGGAACTGCTCACGCAGCCAGGGCATACAAGCCTGGCGTTCTTCGGGCAGGGGATCGCGGTTCTGCGGCGGACGGCACTTAACGATGTTGCCGATATAACAGTTGGTGCTGCGGTCCAAATCCATGGCAAACAGATATTTATCCAGCAGCTGGCCGCTGCGCCCTACAAAGGGCTGGCCTTGTTCATCTTCCTGCTGGCCGGGACCTTCGCCGACAAACAACACTTTCGGGTGGGGGCTGCCCTGACCAAACACAACATGTGTGCGGGTTTCACACAGACCGCAGCGTTTACATCCCAGACATTCTTTTTCCAAAGTCGTTAAATCCATGGGCGATCCTCCTTTTGTTATTAGTATTGTACCACGGCAGCAGGATTCTGTCAGTAAAAGCGCAAAAGTTCCGTAAGAGGTCAAAAAGCACAAAAAATGCCTTGCTTTTTTGAACATTCGTGCTAAACTTAAAATTGAGTGTTATGTTTCAGGCGAGGAAGGCTGTCCCCGCTGATGCAGGAATAATATTTGGAGGTAATCAAAAATGGCTGATATGTTTGCGCCGATGATCGAAAAGCTGAAGACAAATCCCCGTACCGTTGTTTTCACCGAAGGTGAGGACGCTCGTATCCTGGAGGCAACCGCTCGTCTGCTGAGCGAAAAGCTGATGAACGTTGTCGTGGTTGGTAACACTGCTGCTATCGAGGCTGCTGCTAAGGAAGGCAACTTTGATATTACTGGTGCACAGATCGTTGATCCTGCAACCTACGAAGAATTCGACGCTATGGTCGAAAAGATGGTTGAGCTGCGCCGCGGCAAGATGACCGCTGAGGAGTGCGCTGCACTGCTGAAGAAGTCCAACTACTTCGGCACCATGCTGGTCAAGATGGGTAAGGCTGACTGCCTGCTGGGCGGCGCAACCTACTCCACCGCAGACACCGTTCGTCCTGCACTGCAGCTGATCAAGACCCGCAAGGGTGCTCACCTGGTCAGCTCCTGCTTCATCCTGGACCGTGACCACGGCCCCGAGGAGCTGCGCCGTATCGCTATGGGCGACTGCGCAATCAACCTGAATTACCCCGACACCCTGGACAAGACCACTGGCGAAGTGATCCTGCCCGGTTCCACCAAGCTGGCTGAGGTTGCTGTGGAGACTGCAAAGACCGCTGCTCTGTTTGGCATCGACCCCAAGGTTGCAGTGCTGAGCTTCTCTACCAAGGGCTCCGGCAAGGGCGCTACCGTTGGCCTGAGCCACGACGCTGTGATCAAGGCACAGGAGCTGGCTCCTGAACTGGCTATCGACGGCGAGTTCCAGTTCGACGCAGCTGTTTCTCCTGCTGTTGCTGCTGTTAAGTGCAAGGACAGCAAGGTTGCTGGTCACGCTAACACCTTTGTGTTCCCCTGCATCGAAGCTGGCAACATTGGCTACAAGATTGCACAGCGTCTGGGTGACTACGCTGCATACGGCCCCATCCTGCAGGGCCTGAATGCTCCCATCAACGACCTGTCTCGTGGCTGCAACGCAGAAGAAGTTTACCGCATGGCTATCATCACTGCTTGCCAGGAGTAATTTGCTCCAAGCGTGATTTGCTTTTGTGCATCAGAAAACCGTTCGCATAAAAAATGCCCGATGTGATTTTCACATCGGGCATTTTTTTATTTGTTTTCAAAGCGAAAGCGCAGTTTAAGCAGCTTCGCAGGCAGTTCGGATTTGTGTTTCCAGATTGGCAGCATCTTTCAGCTGATAGGCAAACTGGCCAATCTGAATATAGCCGGAAACGCCTTCCAGCGCAACATCGTGGAAGATGTGCATTTCGCAGGGCTGTGCAGAGGCGCTTTCGTCCGCAGCAGCCAAGGTAAAGATAGCGCACAGCGCTTCATTTTCGTAGCTTTTTGCAGTATCCGGGCGGCGGGAACGGGGGCTTTGCGCAAGAATCGGCAGCAGCTGTTCCGAACTAAGCGTGATCTTGGCGTCATCAGCATGGTTACCGTCCAGGAAGATAGCGGCGTCGTCGACCAATTGGGCTTCCTGCGGCACGACTGCACAGGGTGAAAATGCAAAGAGCATAAACGGTAAACCAATCACCATTAAAATGATAAAAGGAATGAGCCAACTAGGTTTACGCTTTTTCTGGCGAATGGGATTGGAAATTGAAGCCATTGAATTACCTCCATCGATGCGCCGAATCAAAAAACAACGCTTTTTACTTTTCAGTATAGCACATGGTGCAAAGAAGGTAAAGAATCCGGAATAGAAATACGTAAAACCCGATAGAATGGCAGCGGTGGATAAAAGCAGCAGGATAATAGAAAAAAGTGGACAATTTTTTAGATTGATGATAAAATAACAAACATGGGAGGTGTAGTGGAAAACTGCACACTCAAAAACTATAATGCATAGATAGATGCAAGTAAAAAGAGGTAAATGGATATGGAAATCGTAGAAAATCGTCGTAAGTTTTTGAAACAGAGCTTGGCACTGGTAAGTGGTTCTGTCGTTCTGGGCGGCCTGACGGCACTGACCGGCTGTGGTGCAAATTCTGCTAGCACTTCCAGCGATCAGCCGGCAGAAGGCAAACCTGCTTCTTCTGAGAATGAGGCGGTTGCTCCTGAATATCCGTTCCCTTACCAGAAGCTGGATCTGGACGCTGTTGAGAAGCACGCATACGAGAGCTTCTTCGGTGATATCGGTGGTTGCTGCTATGGCACTGCTGCAGGCCTGCTGGATGAACTGGTAAAGACCGTTGGCTATCCGTATACCCTGATCCCCACTGCTATGTTTGCAAGCGGTGCAGGCGGATACGGCCAGCAGTCTCTGTGTGGCTCTCTGGGCGGCGCAATCAATGTGATCGGCCTGATCTGTGCACCGGATGATGCTCGTAAGATCGTTGGCGAGCTGTGCAACTGGTACGCAAATGCAGAGCTGCCCATTTACCGCCCTGAGCAGGATTTCGAGAACTTCACCGTCAGCGGCACTGTCAACTGCAAGGATTCCGTTACTAAGTTTATGGAAGCAAACGGCATCGACAGCATGGGCGACATTCGCCGTAAGCATCGTTGCGCTGGCGTTTGTGCTGATACCGCTCGTAAGGCTGCTGAGCTGCTGAACATTCACTTTGGCTTTGCAGAAGCTCCGGTTGAGGACGATGCTGCAGGCGTTGAGCTGGCTGAGAACGAGTATGTTGGCAGCGCAAAGACCGATCGTGGTACCCTGAAGGTTAAGGTCACCATGGACGGCGATAAGATTTCTAAGATCGAGGTGCTGGAGCACAGCGAGACCGAGGGCATTTGCGAAAAGGCTATGTCTGACATTCCTGCTGCTATCATCGAGAAGAACTCCACCGAGGTTGACGCTATTGGCGGCGCAACCCAGACCAGTAAGGCCATCATGGAGGCTGTTGCTGACGCACTGAGCAAGATTAAGAAGTAATCGTTGCCAGGCAAATACATCATCATAAATAAAAAGAACCCGGACCACTAGTCCGGGTTCTTTTTATTGCATGTTAAGAACGGCAGGAAGGTTCGTTTGGCTGCCCCATCCAGTTGCTTTTTTTATAATAAATCAGGAAGGTGAGCGAGCTGAGGAACCAGGTCAGGGGATAAACGATGTATACCATCCAAATGCTGTGCGTCAAAGGAATGGTAATGGAAAGGAAGGTAACACGTATTACACACCAGAAAGCAAGCATAATAAACATGGGTACAGTAGCTTTACCTGCGCCGCGCAGAATAGCAGCGATTGCATGCGAGAAGGACAGCAGGAAGAAGAACAAACCAGCCGTTTGTGCTTTTTCCACACCAAACTGAATCACGGCCGGCGTGCTGTCAAAGGCGGCAATCAGCTGCGGCGCAAAAATAAAGGTTAAGATACCGATGATTTCAGCGGAAATAACCGATGCCAAAATACCAAAGCGCGCACCTTGTTTGGTACGCTCAAACTGCCGTGCGCCCAGATTCTGGCCAACAAAGGTGGTTAGTGCCAGGGTGAAGCTGGTGATGGGCAAGAAACCAAAACCTTCGATTTTGGAGTATGCACCATAGCCGGCCATGGCCATTTCACCAAAGGCGTTGATGTTGCTCTGCACAATGACGTTCGCAAACGCAATGACAGAGTTTTGGAAACCGGAAGGCAGGCCAATTTGAATGATTTTGCGGAACATCTTGGGGTCCAGATGAATCTTGTTCAGATGCAGCTGGTAAACTTCTTTCGTGCGCACCAGTTGGATCAGGCACAGCAGTGCGCTGACAAATTGAGAAATAACGGTTGCAATGGCTGCGCCGCCAACACCCATATGGAAGTATTCGATAAAAAGGATATCCAATACCAGATTGACGACCGAGGACAGGATCAGGTAGTACAGCGGATGGCGGCTGTCACCAACGGCCTGCAAGATGCCTACGAAGATATTATACATAATAAAGGCCATCGAACCGGAGAAATAAAGCTGCAAGTAAGTGATGGAATCAGCCATAACGGTTTCCGGTGTGCCCATCCATCTTAAAATTTGGGGAGAAAACGCCATGCCGGCAATCGTCATGACCACGCCTGCAATTAATCCGAAGGCCACTGTGGTGTGAACTGCCACTTGCAAATGGTCGTGATCGCCGGCACCGAAGAATCGTGCTACGATGACACCTGCACCGGCGGCAATGCCGCCTAAAAAGCCGATCAGCATAAAAATCAAGCTGCCGGAAGAACTAACCGCAGCCAGCGCGCGGCTGCCAAGTTGATTGCCTACGATCAGAGAGTCGACGGTGTTATACATCTGCTGAAACAGGTTGCCCAGAAAAATAGGCATTGCAAAAAAGGTCATCTGTTTCCAGATCGGGCCGCTGGTCATAGGCTGAACAGATTTTGCCATAAAAAGTCACCCTATCTTATTTTTTTAATAACAACTATGTAGTATATCGTTGTTTTAAAGATTCTACAAGTATGTCACTTTATAATTGTACTAAAAAGGTAAAAATGAAGGCGTCCTTTGACGCATAGTATATTGACACACATAGTAATATGTGTATAATGGTATCAGGGAGGTGATTCGGTTGTGGAAGAAAAAATGATCAACAGCGATTTGATTCGCGGTCACATCGATACCATCATTTTGCGTATTCTGGATGCCGGTGATAATTACGGCTATGAAATTATGAAAGCAGTTTCTACCCAAAGCCGCGGAGAATATGAGCTGAAAGAGCCATCGCTGTACACCAGTTTGAAACGGCTGGAAAAGCAGGGATACATTCAAAGCTATTGGGGAGACGAATCGCAGGGCGGCAGACGTAAGTATTATCACATCAGTGAAAGTGGAAAAACGGCACTGCACCAGGCCATTGCACAATGGCAGTACGCAAAGAATATAATTGATCGGCTTTTGTTAGGAGGGCAGAACAATGGATGAACTGGAACGATATGTAAATGCACTGTTCCGCCGTCAAAAGGATACGGCGGAAATGCGAGAGCTGAAAGAAGAAATCCTGAGCAATATGCAGGCCCAGAAAATGGATTTGATGGCACAGGGCATCAGCGAAGCACAGGCGATTCGTCAGGCAAAAGAGAGCCTGACATCCCTGGAAGGTCTGGTGGAAGATAAACAGCTGACCTGGGTGGATCGGTACCATGCGGACTGCCTGCAGTCCATGCTGCTGAGCAGTGTGCTGTTTTGGATTCTGTCGCTGCCTGGTTTGATGGTCAATATGAGAATTTCACAGACTGCCGTTTGGCTGGGCTGTGGCGCAACTGCGATTTGTGCGATTTTGTATATTGTGCAGAAATGCCTGAAAAAAGATCGAACGGAAATCCTTTCGATTTCAGACAGCTGCCGCCGGGCAAAGCTGTTTTGGATCGTGTGGGGCGTTTTTATGGCGGTGGTGCTGCTGTCTGGACTGGCTTTGCGTTTTGGTAGTAACATTTGGTTCCATCGACCGGTGCAAATCCATATCAATGGACCATATCAGCTGGCTATGCTGGTAATACCGATTTATCTGCTGCTACTGACAGCGCTGATTCCGCTGACAACAGCTGGATTTACAAGACTGCTCAAAAAGCAGGCAAAGGAGTCAGATCATGACGATGAATAAGAAAGATATCCTCATTGCAGTTTTAGTTGCAGTGGCAGTGGCACTGTCCGCTGTGCTGTTGCTGAAATGGATTCCCCACCGGGAAGCTGTAACGCAGGAGTATCTGGAGCAGCAGACCGATGCACTGACGCATGATATTGCCTGTATCGAAAAATTCCGCAATCCGTATATGGGCAACGCTTCTAATACAACACAGATTTTTGGCTGGCTGCCGCTGTGTGATGTGCCCAAGAGCTTTGAATTGGATTCCGACGCACGTATTGTGTTTGTAAAGATGAAACAGTCCGTACAGGAAATCGGTGAAGAAAAGGTGCGCCGAGACGTTGTCTATGATGCAATTGCCGCGATGGCATCCATCGATAATTTGGAAGGTGTGACCTTTGTTTTCCCAGATGAAACCTATGCATTTACGCGTTCTCAAATGGAAGAAAAACTGGGTGAGCCTTTGGTTGACTTGTTGCAGAAAGACGTATGGAAAAATCAGGTGCAGGCAAAGCTGCTGGATTCGGAGTTTATTCAGGGCTTTTATGAATTCTGAACCGTCTCAAGCGTGATGATAACAATATAGAAAAAAGCCGAGGTCCTGTCCTTTTATAGAGCAGGACCTCGGCTTTTTCATAAAGAAAACCAATCGCTAGGGAGCGGTTCCAAAGAAGAATTTTGGCGATCATAATGAAAAAATAAAAACTCTCTTTTCTATAATGTAAATGCAGTCTGTGAACTATACAAGCAAATAAATGCCTGCCCAGACCACGTATACATGCTGGTGGAAATCTCACCCCAAATCTCTATTTTGAGTTTCATGAGATACCTGATGATTTGAGGCGACTGCCTAGAGCTGAGGTACAAACACAGGAAGAGAGAATTTTAGTGCCGTGGATATTACGTAAATACATCAGGCGAAAACGCAAAGAAAAATAGTTTTGCCATCAGTTGGACGAAGACTAAGCGGGCAAACTGTGGACGAAGAGGAACTTCTAAAACCGTTCACGAGTAGCAAGTGACGGGACTTTTGCAGCTGACCTGACCGTCGCAGACGGCACGATCTTGCTGACTTTCGGCGATAACCGCATCTTGGATTTCAACAAGAGCGGTGACAAAAATGAGTTCAAAAAAAGCAATTTTACGGCCGATAACTGTGCAGTTAGAGTATCTGACTGCGCTGCGATCTGAGCATGGGCGCAACACCATGCTGAGGAGATATTCGGCAGACCAGAAAGGTGTAGATGGTCTGTGGCTACACAGAAATGAATCGGGAAATCAATAGACTGGCAGCAATGATGGAGCAAAACTACCATATGGATCTCTGCAAATTTGGACGACTTCTTTTCTGCGGAGGATGTAGCGAACGAATCAAGGCACTGCTTTGGGAACCAGATGATTCCTCCACAAGTGCTCGCATCATTATGATCCTGTATAAGCTTTTTGCGCAAGTTCACAGAAGAAACTGACAAAATAGTTAATACTTTTTCTACTTTTACGTGATAATATTATTAAAATGACTAAAATTCGTTGTCGAAAAATGAAATCACAGAAAAAGGAGAGAATTAGAAAATGAAAAAAAACGGGCCAAAACGGGCTATCGCACTGATGTTAAGCTTGTTGATGAGCTGCTCCGTTTGCTTTGTGTACGCAGCGGATCCAGTAGATTCCATAGTGCTGCCCGAAGTAGCTGCGTCGGATATTGCGGAAAATCCGACCGAAAAAGCGGAGCAATCTGACGCAACCTTACCAACCGAAACAGTAACATCGGTGGAAGATAACGCGGAGATTGAAGCGGATTCTTTGCCGGATACTGTTGACTACAGTGCAGACTCCGCAGCGAGCCTGCCAACTACTCCCTCGATTGTGGATCGGCAGGGCGGTAATTGGCTTTGTACCCATGTGCAAAGCTGGGGCGAAGCAAGCCCCTTTAAGATTGGTATTGAAGCGACTGCCTGCAATATTCCTGCACCGGCAGATAAGTGTGTCGTGGAATTTCGAGCACGCGTCAACCAATATGCAAACGCAGAGTCGCTGGGAGTAAAAATTCAGTACGCAGACAAGCGCTTGATGTTCCGTGCAGAGACGGCGAATGATATCAATTATTGTAATGCCAATAGTACTTGGGCTGGCAAAAAGCCCTTTGCGGTGGGAACGGATTGGAATACCTATCGTATCGAGTGCGACCGAGCTGCAGGTACTGCAAAGGTATTTATTAACGGAATTTCTGTTACACCGGAAGAAACGGCAATTCAACTTCAGAACAGTTCCTCTGGTGCCGAAGTAATTAGCATTTTCTCCAAGGGTGCCGATGCTGATTTGGATTGGGTGCAGGTATACGAAGAAGGTATGCCTATTTGGAATCAAACCTGGGGCGAGGAAAAACCGCACAAAGGTGGAAACTACACGCTGCCGCAGAAGCCTGCTGATGTTGGTGTGCTGGAGGTTCGTGCAAAAGTTGCGAAATTCAGCGGTGCAGAGCCTTTTGGTATCAAAATTGTTTTAGATGGTCAGCGCATGATGTTCCGCGTCAATAATGCAAACACCATCAACTATTGCAGCGGAAAAGGAACATGGAGCAACACAAAATCCTTTGCTGTTGGCAACGACTGGCACACCTACCGTTTTGAGTATCAGGCGTCCGCAAAAAAAGCGATTGCGTTTATTGACGGCAACCGTTTTGCAGAAATCGAGATGCAGCCAACCACTTACCCGAAAGAAGTGGGATTGTTTTCCAATAATGGTGCAGAAGTCTGGCTGGACTATGTACGCACATGGCAGAAAACGCCCGAAAATACCACCCCTTACTGGCTTGCAGGTAATGACGCAACAGTTATCCCTGCTGCAGGTGAAGAACAATCTGCCCTTACCATTAGCTGGCCGGCTGCAGAGGCTGCCACAAGCTATAAAGTTTCTGTGACAGATACGCTGGATGAAAATATCGTGAGCGAACAGACAACTACCGATACGAACCTGAAGTTAACCGGTTTGGCTGCAGGTACAGGCTATAATGTGAAAATCTGGGGCATTAACCAGCACGGAACTTCCGAACAGTTTTTGCAGGGCTATGGAGATACCCAGTATGGTTTCAACAAAAACAGCGGCCTGTCTGTCAAAAATCTGATGGTAGCTGGCAAAGGTTATGCGTATTATCGTATTCCTGCTCTGGTGACAACCTCCAAGGGTACCTTGCTGGCGATGGCTGAAGCACGTTCCAGCGGTAGTGACTGGGCACCGATGGATGCTGTGATGATGCGTAGCGAAGACGGCGGTGAAACCTGGAGCGAACAAGTTATTCTGGCTGCCGGCAAAGAGCAAGGTTTCCCCTGCAATAACCCAATCCTTATCCCCGCTGTTGATGAGCAAGGCAACAGTGTGGTCGTTTTGATTTACTGCAAGAATTATGGCGTTGGAGATCATCGCAATGACGGCGTAATGGTATGCAAGAGTCTGGATGACGGTCTGACTTGGTCTGATCCGGTAAACATTACTGCAAATTGCCTCCCCGATTATCGAAATACCATTGCCACCGGCCCGGGCCATGGCATTCAGCTGAAATACAACAAGGATCACAAAGGCCGCCTGCTTGTTTCTGTTTGGATGACCCCCAAGGAATATGGAAGACCTGAAATGTCTCATGGACCTGCTGTGGTTACCACTTTGTACAGCGACGATATGGGCGACACCTGGCAGATGGGCGAAATTGTCCCATTAGGCAAGGTATCTAATCCGAATGAATCAACGGTTGTGGAACTTTCGGACGGACGTGTCATGGTTAACATGCGTAACACAACCGGCAATAAACTGCGCGCAATATCGATTAGTCCGGATGGCACTACTGGATGGAGTGAGCCGTATTTCGACGAAGCGCTCAACTGCCCGGTGTGTTTTGCAAGTCTGACACGATATGATGACAACACCATTCTGTTTGTAAACCCTGACACTACAAATGGACGCACCCATGGAACGGTCAAAGTCAGTTATGATGATGGCAAAACATGGCCGTTAAAGCGTCTGCTCAATGATACACACTCCGGCTATGCAGATATCGCGGTCAGTGAGGTAAATGGTATCAAGCAAATCAGCGTTCTACTGGAGACCCATATGGCGGGAAGCTCGGCGGATACACTGACCCTGTATCGTTTCCCACTGTCCTGGGTAATGGAAGATATGCTCGATCAGCTAAAATCCCTCAAACTTTCGGAAGGCAATGTGACACTTCAGCCGAATGTGTTTGATTACGATGTAATCGTAGATGCAAACACCAACAAAGTAATGATCACTGCCGAAGCATTTGATCCAGATGCGGTACTGACCTGCAACGATCAGCCGTTTGTGAATAATCAGGCAGAGGTACAATTAGATGGAATGTCTACGGAAGTAAAGATTGCTGTAAACAAAAATACTTACACCCTGAAGTTTAAAAAGAAAGTACCTGTAAAACCCAATAGCTGTGTTTTGTACTATTCGATGGATGAAATTCAGAACGGAAGTGTGAACGATTTTTCCGAATATAAGAACACAGGCACTGTACAGGGCGATTTCTCCATCATTGCCGATGGTAAAGTGAACGGAAGTGCAAAGGTAAACAACGGACATCTGGTTGTAAATGAACCGCAGGGTCTGAATTTTGGCACGGGCGATTTTACAGCCAGTGTATGGCTAAATCCGGAAAATACCGGCAAGCAGCAGTTCTTGTTCTGGTATGGCACCGTGGGTACTGGCACAAATGCCTGGTGGACACGACGCAATAACGACGGAAGCATGCAATTTTTGCTGGGAAGCAATGGTAAAGAAATAATTACCAGTACGTCTGCTGGCACTGTCCCGGCCGGAGAATGGAGTCATGTGACGTTTGTCCGTAAGGGGGATACAATCAGTGTCTATATTAACGGAGTCAAAAAGGCTAGCAAGACCGGTTCGGCTGCATATGATGTAAATGGTCAAAATATGCTGGAAATCGCTTTTGATAAGGGTGGACACGACCGAATGTATGCAGGTTTGATGGATGAAGTACGTATTTACAATTATGCGCTGAACGAACAGCAGATTGCTGATTTGCTCATTCCTCAGGCCGAAAAGGATCAAGCTGCTGCTAACGCTGTTATCGAAAAGATTAATGCTATCGGCAAGGTTACTCTGGAATCGGAAAAGAACATTGCAGATGCTCGCAAGGCATTCGATGCTTTGACCGATACGCAGAAGAAACTGGTCACAAATGAAAAGGTTCTGCAGGATGCAGAAGCAGCATTGAAGGC
>JAHHRK010000043.1 GCA_020025795.1 Faecalibacterium sp.
AGATGCCAACCTTTGTCATCAGCGGCAACCACGATTCGCCGGAGCGCCTGGCTTTTGGCAACCGCCTGATGGACGCCAGCGGCATTCATCTCAGCCCAGTCTATAATGGCTGCGTTGCGCCAATCGAATTGTGCGACGATTTTGGCCCGGTACAGTTTTATCTGTTGCCTTTTGTAAAGCCGGCCCATGTGCGCCGCTATTTCCCGGACGAAGCCATCGACAGCTACACCGATGCGCTGGCCTGTGCGGTAAACGCCATGCACATTGACACCACCGCACGAAATGTTCTGCTGACACACCAGTTCGTTACCGGTGCAGCCCGGTCCGATTCAGAAGAAATCTCGGTGGGCGGCACCGATAACGTGGACCTTTCCGTCTTTGACGGCTTTGATTATGTAGCACTGGGCCACATCCACGGACTGCAGAATCTGGACGAAAACCGTGTGCGCTACTGCGGCACACCGCTGAAATATTCCTTCTCCGAAGCCGGGCACAAAAAGTCCGTTACCGTTGTGGAGCTTGCCGAAAAAGGCAGCGTTTCCGTGCGCACGCTGCCGCTGACTCCGCTGCATGATTTGCGCCAGATCAAAGGCTATTATGCGGACGTCACCTGCAAATGTAACTGGGAAAACACCAAAACCGATGACTATCTGCACATCACCCTTACTGATGAAGAAGACGTACCGGACGCGCTGGCCAAACTGCGCGTGATTTTCCCCAATTTGATGAAGCTGGACTACGACAACCAGCGCACTCGTACCCAGACCCAGCTGGAAGCCATTGAGGAAGTACAGCACGTAGACCCGCTGGAGTTGTTCGACCGTTTTTACACCCAGCAAAACAACCAGCCGCTTTCGGAAAATCAGCGTGCTTTTGTGGCCGATCTGATCGCATCCATCTGGGATAAGGAGGAATTATGAGACCTTTAACCCTGCGGATTTCCGCATTCGGCCCTTATGCCGGCCTGACGGAACTGGATATGACGCGCCTTGGCACAGGCGGACTGTATTTGATTACCGGCGATACCGGCGCCGGCAAAACCACTTTGTTCGACGCTATCACATTTGCCCTGTACGGCGAAGCCAGCGGCGAAAACCGCAAATCGTACATGATGCGCTCCAAATACGCCGAGCCTTCCACCCCTACCTTTGTGGAACTGCACTTTTCCTGCCGAGACAAGGAATACACCGTCCGGCGCAGCCCGGAATATGAGCGTCCTGCCAAGCGTGGCAGCGGCATGACCATGCAGGCTGCACAGGCCGAGCTGACCATGCCGGACGGCAGCGTTGTTACCGGCCTGCGCGATGTAAACCTCCGCATCAACGAAGTGCTGGGCGTGGACCGGGACCAGTTTTCCCGCATTGCCATGATCGCACAGGGCGATTTTATGAAGCTGCTTTTTGCCGACACCAAGGAGCGGCAGGAAATTTTCCGCAAGCTATTCAAAACCACTCAATATAAAACCCTGCAGGACCAGATTGGCCGAGCTTCGCAGGAGTTAAACGCCAGCTGCGCCGCCGCCCGCAAAAACGTGGCACTGTATATCAACAATTTAACCTGTCCGGAAGACGATGTTCTGGCACCCCAGCTGGAAAAAGCAAAAGCCGGTACGCTGCCTTTTGCCGACATCCTTACGCTGGCAGATGCGCTGCTGGCGCAGGACAGCGAACGCCAATCCCTGCTGACAAGCCAGCTGGAACAGCTGAACAACGCCTTGGAACAGTCCAATAAACACCTTGGCGAAGCGAACCGTATTCAGGAAACCAAGGGACAGTTAGCCGAAGCACAACAGCAGCATGACGAACTGGTTCCGCAGCTGGAACAGCAGGATACCCTTTGGGCCGAACTGAATAGCGAAGCTGCACAAAAGGCGCAAAAAGCGCTGGAGCGGGAGATTGCTGCACTGGAAAACGCGATGCCACAATATGCCCAGCTAGCCGAGCAGCAGGCTGCGCTGGCGCAGAAAGGCAAGGCCATCGAACAGGAGAACGACGCCCAAGCCAGCCGCCTGACAACCGCGAACACCGCCGCCCAGCAGCTGGCCGACGCGCGCCAAACGCTGGACACCTTGCAGGATGTGGACGCACAGATGATACGGCTGGACCGTCAGCGCGACGAACTGGACGCACAAATCGACGCCTTGCAGAGCCTACAAAACATTCTGGCGGATTACCAAACTGCACAGCAGGCCGCGTGCGAAGCAGGCAAGGCACACACCGCAGCAGAATCAGCCTATGCCGATGCCAAGGACAAGCAGCAGCCTTTGCAACAGGAAATCGAAGCCGAGAAGCAGGCTGCACTGGCACTTGCCGACGTGCCCAGCCAGCGGGAGCGCATCAAAGCGGAAGGTGTACGAAAAAATGAGCGCCTGAAATCTCTGAAAAAAGCGCAGCAGGACCTGACCGACTGCGCCGACCTGCGCCACAAACTGGAACAAGCCCAACAAACGTATCGGGTTGCCAGCCGTAAGGCCGAAGAATTGGATGCGGATTATAAAGCCATGCAAAAAGCTTTTCTGGACGAGCAGGCCGGTGTTCTGGCGCAGACCTTACAGCCGGATACGCCTTGCCCCGTGTGCGGTGCAATCCATCATCCCAAGCCTGCAACCTTAACCGAAGGTGCCCCCAGCCGGGAGCAGGTGGATGCAGCGCGCAGCCTGGCCGAAGATGCCAACACCGAAGCCCAACACGCCAGTGCTGAGGCGAGCCGCCAGAAAGGCATTGTGGATGGTCAGGAAAAAGCCTTGTATGAACAGATTTCCACGCTGCTGGAGCGGCAGGTATCGCTTGCGCAGACACCCCAAAGTATCGCCGATGCCATCACAGAAACCGAAAAACAGCTTTCCGACCTGCGTGAAACATATCGCAACTGTGAGCAGGCGATTCAGGAAAAAAGCCGACACGAAGCGGCACAAGCGCAGCTGGAACAGAATTTGCTGGAGCTGCAAAATCAGTTGGAAAATCTGCAAAAAGCGGCTACCGACGCCCTCACCGCGTGCACCCAAGCTGACAGCACCGTAAAACATCTGGAAGATCAGCTTACGCAGCAAGCCGCCG
Organism: Faecalibacterium sp.; assembly: GCA_020025795.1. Taxonomy (GTDB): domain Bacteria; phylum Bacillota; class Clostridia; order Oscillospirales; family Ruminococcaceae; genus Faecalibacterium. Next base: position 3,057 of record JAHHRK010000043.1, read on the forward strand.
CGCTGCTGGGCAGCGAAGATTTGTCGGCCGCAGCTGAAAAAACGAGCGAACTGGCAGAAACTTACCACAATCAGTATCGCAAGCTGCAAAGCGACATCCATACACAGCAACAGCTCGTGGAGCGCCGCAACACACTGCGTGAACAAATTCCACAGCTGGAAAAAGCCAAAACAGATGCCGAAACCGACCTGGAAAAAGGCCGCAGCCGCCTTGCCGATTTGACAGCAGCCTGCGCCGCGCAGCAGGCCACTGTGGATAATCTGGCCAAAAATCTACCGCTGGCAGACCGAGCCGAAGCCCAGGCACAGCTAGACCGATTCCAGCAGGAACTGAATATGCAGGAACACAAAAAGCGTGCCGTGCAGGAAACGCGCGATGCACTGAAATCGAACCTTGCCACGCTGGCTGGCAGTATTCAGCAAATGAAACAGACGCTGGCCGAAGCTCCTGCGGTGGACATAGACGCATTGGAAAAAGAAATCGAAGCCCAAAAACAGCAGCGTGCGCTGCTGACCGCCCAAACGCAGACCCTTTTTGCCCGACATCAGGCAAACCATGCGGCACGCGACCAGATGACTCAGCACGCCAAAGCGCTGGAAGAACTGGAAGCACGTTACCGCTGGGTGAACGCGCTGGACGAAACCGCAGCCGGAAAAATCAGCGGCAAGGGCAAGGTCATGCTGGAAACCTATGTGCAGATGACCTACTTTGACCGCATCATTCGCCGCGCGAATCTGCGCTTTATGGCCATGAGCAGCGGCCAGTACGAACTGGTACGCCGCCAGCAGGCCGAAAACAACCGCAGCCAGTCCGGTTTGGAGCTGGATATCATCGACCACTACAATGGCACCCGCCGCAGCGTAAAAACCCTTAGCGGCGGCGAAAGCTTCCAGGCATCGCTGTCGCTTGCGCTGGGCCTTTCGGACGAAATCCAATGTTCTGCCGGCGGCATCAAGCTGGACACCATGTTTGTGGACGAAGGCTTCGGCTCGCTGGACGAGGAATCCCTGCGGCAGGCCGTGGATGCCTTGTCGCAGCTGACCGAAGGCGACCGTCTGGTGGGTATCATTTCCCATGTGGCGGAGCTGAAAGAAAAAATTGACCGGCAAATCGTTGTCACCAAAGAAAAAGCCGGCGGCAGCCGCATCGAAATCCGCGCCTGAGCCAGCTCAGGCCTATCAAAAAAGGACGTGTTTATATGGAAAATACCATACGTGTTGTGATTTCTTCCGAGCGCTGCACCCGATGCGGCCTTTGTGTGCAGGACTGCACCTCTCACGCGCTGAAAATGACAGAAGAAGGCGTCGTCTGCACCAGGCCCTGTCTGGAATGCGGCCACTGCGTCGCCATTTGTCCTGCTAATGCGGTATCTATGCCTGCACTGGACATGGCAGATGTATCTGAATATGACCCCGAAACCTTTTCCGTTGCCCCGGACCATCTTTTGCATTTGATGAAGTTCCGCCGCAGTGTGCGCGCTTTTACGGAACAGCCGGTAACGGACGCGGTTTTGATGCAGATTTTGCAGGCAGGCCGCCACGCTCCCACAGCAAAGAATGTGCAGGGACTGCACTTTGTAGCGCTGCAAAAGGAGCTGCCTGCTTTTCGTCAGGCCTTTTGGGACGCCATGCCGAATGTCATCGCATCCTGCGACGAAAACGACCCGGCCGCACGGCTGTGTGCGCGGTTCTATGAAAAGCACCAGAAAACCGGCTACGATCCCTTCTTTATGAACGCACCGGCGGTTCTGCTGGTCTGCGGCGGCAGCTTTTGGGACGCTGGCCTTGCCGCCGGCAATATGGAGCTGATGGCCTGCGCCAACGGTCTGGGCCTTTTGCACGACGGCTTTTTACAGCAGGCATTGCTGCGTGCACCGCAGCTTCTGGAGCCGTTCGGTTTGGCAGATATCCCGGTTACAGCCTGTATGCTTCTGGGCTACGCCGAGCGCAGCTACGCACGCACCGCACCCCGAAAGCAGGCTGATTTGCAAATTCGCTGATTTTGTTGGTTTCAGGCCAAACCACATGCAGCCTAAAGACCCATTAAAAAGATATTTTCTCCCATGCATCCCGGTTTTCCAGCAGCAGTTTTCTTTTTGAAAGTGATCGCATCACCGCTGTTATTTTGAAACTTCCGCCGATTGTGACAGGAGGACTTTGTATGAAAAAGCTTTTTGCGCTCCTTGTTGTTTGTGTTTTACTTTTCACAGCCTGCACCACCGACCACGACCAGCATGATATCGAACATTTTGTCAAAACCGCGTTGCAGATTCGGAACTTCAAGGTTTCCCCCGATGTAAAAAAATACATCGGCGAGGACGCCTATGAGGACGAGGTTTGGACCGTCCGTGTGCCGAAAACCGGGCTGGAATTCCATGTGATTGACGATTTCCGCTGGGGCATGGAAAGCCTGACGAACTCCTTGCGAACCGATTACGATGCAGCTGTGCTGGATCATATCAAAGACCAGCTTCCGAAATTCGAGCATCTGGAGCCTGTTACCGCACACAACGAAGCCGGCATTTGCTCCGCTCGCCTCATGGGGGCATATTCCAGCAAAGAGGAACTGTATGGCTGCTGGCAGGATCTGCAAGCCATGCAGCAGGCCTTTGCCGATTTAGGCTACGATGATTTATTTCTTTTTTACAACATCCAATACATGGACCCCCTGCGTGATGTCATTCCGGGCCGCGTGCAGGACGATGGCGACAGCTGTTACTCTACCCAATCTTCACACACCTATGAGGATATGCTGGACACCTTCATTCGGACGGCGCTGAAGTACCGGTATGACAGCATTGATACCTTTACCGAGGAAGAAATCGCCCACGCCCTAAAGGACTATACCCACCTGGTTGGCCGTTATGATGGCACCCAGCAGGACACCTGGGATTACGAGCCGGATCAAATCACCTATTACGGCGACATTCTCTCCTGTGGCCGCTATACCATCAGTTTTGGTTCTCTGTATGAGGTGCTCGTGCGGGAAGGTTTTGAACCAAGCGGAAATGCCTGGCACTATACCTTTACCAGCCCCCATAATGATGTGTACGAAGTTTCTTATGACTTCAACGACCATGTGTATGAAGATCCGTACCTTCAGACGGGCTATTACTACTTGAAAAACGGCGAAGTCTGCCTGCCGGAATACTATGATGCCAACCACTTCACGATTCAAGAAATCGAAGAAATGACAGGCCTGCGGCTGATTGGCGATGTAATCCAATAACACCAGTCGAAGCTTTCTTTTCTCACCGAAAAAAGGGACCGTATCGAGTAGATACGGTCCCTTTTTATTTCACAAGCACCTTTCGCAAACGGCTCTATCCATCAGTGCTTCTGTTCTTTTTTCTTGTTTTTCCGGCGCTTTCTTCGGGAATGGCCCAAAATCAACACCAGCAAAAGCAGTGCACCGGCGCAAGCTGCTCCGGCCACAACCCAAGCGGTCTGTGCAGGCTTCTCAATCAGGCAGAAGCCGTCATCCTCTGCGTTCACAGGGAACACCAGATACTGACCGTTTTGCTGTGCGTCCGCCTCACGCCATTCGCCTGCGGCACTGTGCACCATTACCAGCACACGATCGATCTTAACATCGTCCGGGCAGGCTACGCGCAGCCGCGTCAGCTTTTCTTCTTCAAAATGGGGGATTTGCCAGCTCTCCAGCAGGGTTTCGCCTTCCGGCAGAGTGGGCTGATCCTCCAACATTTCCAGCGGAACTTGTTCCTGGCAGCAGAATTCGCCTTCTGCCAGCAGAATTGCTGCACCGCTGTCTCGTTCTTCCTTGCTGCGCAAGGTCGTGCGGTGGGTTTCGTACACCGCCGGGAAGGTCTTGTCAAAATAGATATGGGTCTGGTCGATCTCGTCCAGGCCGTCCCAGCTGCCGATTTTGCCGTTTTGTGCAACCACAGCCGGAACAGCACTTTCTTCCAGCGGTTCGCCCAGCGGTACCTTTACTTCGATTGCCGTGCCGTCCTCCTGCAGGAAGGTCAGGGTAGAATCGGCAAAGTCTTCGGGCAGACCTTCCAGCTGTAAAAATCCGTCCCGGTCGATGGGCTGGGCCATATCCGCATAGCTGATGCCGTCAATGCCGCCCAAGTCCTCATCGGCTGCCAGATACCAGTTGCGCGCAACCGGATTGTTTTCTTCTTCGTGGCCTGTGGTACGCTCGCCCAGCACAGCACCCAGCTTTTCGGTGCCGTCCTGAATGGTAACCACGCTGCGGCAGTCGGTTGCAATCACAGCGCTGCCTGCAATACCGCCCACGCTGCTGCTGCCGGAAATTTCACACTTGGCATTACAACTGCGGATATAGCCTGCACCGTTGCCTACCACGCCGCCCACCTGTTTGGCCGCTTCTGCGTCCAGATAGCCGGTGTTGGTGCAGTCTTTTACCAGGCCGCAGGCCAGCCAGCCCACAATGCCGCCTACCTGGCGCTTTTTGGCAGAGATCGTAGCATGGTTTTCGCAGTCGCGCACCACAGCGCGCAGCTCGCCCTGGAAATGCAGCGAGCGGTTGCCGCTCACCTGCAAATCGTCTTCCGGGTCCAGATCATTTTCCCATGCGATGGCACCGGCGATGCCGCCTACGTTCAAATCGCCGTCAATCACGCCTGCGTTGGCGCACTGTGCCACTTTGCCGGTCAAATCGTCCGGAGTATCCTTGTCAGAAACATCCGTCATACTGCCGCCCAAATTGGCGGAGGCGTTATCCAGCGTTTTGCTGATGGCATCCATCTGCTTGGCCAGTGCCTGTACATCGCCGGACAGGGTAGTGGCCGTATTGCGTGCCGATTCTGCCATGCTGTCCATCGCGCCATTCATTGCGCTGACGCTGCTGTTCAATGTATTTTTGGCTGCCAGAATACCGTCTTCGTCCGGCAGATGGGGATTCTCCCTATCCGGTACCAGCTGATCGATGGCATCCGCAGCCGTTCCGGCATAGCCCTGCATGGCATTCATCTGATCCTGCATGGCGTTGGTGCTGTTTTTCACATTGGCCGCCGCCTGATCTGCCAGCGAAGCCGTTTTCTTTACCTGCTGCTGCAAAATTTGCAGCGTATCTTTTCCGTACTCAATATGGGGGATCGGCTCGATCTGGCCCACAATGCCGCCCACTTCTTTTCGGCCATACACGGCACCAGCGTTGGTGCAGTCTATCACCAAGCCGGTCTGGCTGCCGGCAATACCGCCCACATTGTAGCCCATGTGCTGGTAGCCTACCGTGCCGCGGTTTTCGCAGCTGCGCACCACGCCGCTGCTGGTTCCGACAATGCCGCCGATATCTGTTGTGGTTCGCACCGATTCGGTACCGGTCAGGGTGTGCAGCGAAACATCCGCCAGATCTACACTGTTCTGGTCTGCCGTTACATTCACCTGTGCTTCGTTGCGGCAGTCACGGACTGTACCGGCATTTTCGCCGGCAATGCCGCCCACAAAGTGGTCGCCTTCCACGCTGCCTTGTACCTGACAGCCTTCAATCAAACCGCTGACGGTGTTGATGCCGACAAGGCCGCCGATTTGCCGTCCGCCGGATACCTGACCCACAAACGTACAATTGCGAATCGTACCGCTGTTAGAACCGGCGATGCTGCCCACCATGGCGCGGCTTCCGGCAGGCGAAACTTCGCCGCGTACCGTCAAATCCTGCACCAGAGCGTTTTTTGTCAGGTATCGGAACAAGCCCTGTACCGAGCCTTCTTCTTTCAGCGAAAGGCCGCTGATGGTGTGGTCGTTACCGCGGAACTCACCGCAGAAAATCGGCACACCGAGAAAGTCCGTGCCGGAAAGGTCCAAATCGGTATCCAGATATACAATCAGGTTCTTGCTGTAAGAATCCAGTCGGCAAGCCTGGGCAAACTGGATAAAATCCGCCTTTTCGGCAATATGAATCTCCTGCGGTGCCGTTTCGGCTGCAAAAGCAGGGCACACACCGCACACCAGCACGCACAAACTCAGGCACACTGCCAGGAACGCTTTGATTTTCTTATTCATGGTCCTGCCCTCCTTCGTCTGTGACAACACTGCCCGTGGAAACCGATGCATTCATTTCACCGTGCAGAACACCGTCAAAGTCTGCGTCCACCATGCCGGACACATAGCCGCGCACATGGCCCTGCAGCTTGACTGCACCGGTAGAAGTACGGGTGCGGCGCTCGATGCCCTTGAGCTTAAAGCTGGTACGCTCGATCAGCGAATCGCCCAGCACCAGAATAGCAGGCAGCACACCCAATACCAGCACAATGGAAATGATCGTGCCGCGGCCCAGGCAGTTACCCATGATTGCGATAACCGGCTGTGCGGACATATTGCCAATCAGCAGGCCGGCAGATGCCATAATGCTGCCCGATGTAAACACGGTGGGGAAGGATGCATTCAGTGCATGAATGATAGCTTCCTTATGGGGCATATGGGTTTTCAGCTCCTGATAATGGCTGGAAATCACGATTGCGTAGTCGATATTTGCACCCATCTGAATGGCGTTAACAATCAGATAGCCCAGGAAATACAGCGGTGTCTGGTTGATGGTAGGCACCGAGAAGTTGATCCAGATACTGCCCTGAATCACCAGAATCAGCAGCACCGGCAGCGCCACCGACTGAAAGGTAAACAGCAGCACCAGAATAACAAACAGTGCCGACAATACACTAATCAGCAGGTTATCGCCTGCAAAGGATGCCGCCAAATCGCGGGAACTGGTGGAATTGCCGACCACATAATAGTTGCCGGAATAATACTGACCCAAAAGCCCACGAATCTCGTCCAGGAAGGTAAAGGTTGCCGGGCTTTCTTCCGGCAGGTTCAAAAAGACAACCATGCGGCTGTAATCCGGACTCTGCATCTGCTCCTGCGCAGTGTCCAGCTGTTCAAACAGATCGTCCATCACTTCCTGTGCGTCACCGGTCAAGGTAACGTTATGGGACTGCATCTGGTCTTTCAAGAACAGGAACATATCAAACAGCGGCACTTCATAATCGGTCAGTCCGTTCAAAAATTCGCCGTACTGATCCTGCTCCACCGCATATGCGGTATACAATGCGCGTGCTACCTCGTAATCCAGGCCAATCAGTTCCGAGAACTGGCGTGGATTCACCGCATCGGTAAGCATATAGCCGTCCATGGCTTCCATACTGGAAAGTGCCATGGTGCTCTTTACTTCCGGGCGGGATTCCAGGTCCTGCAAGATGGCCTGTTCGGCGGTATAGTTGCCGCTGGGCACTATAAGCGCAACCATATTGGAAGAACCAAAGGTATCTCGAATATGGAAATGCGCAACCTGGCGCTCGCTCATTTTCGCGGTTTCCACTTCTGTATAGCTGTAACAGTAGGGGCACTGATTGGACAGCCAGAATGCACCCACCAGTACCACAGCAAATACAACCGGCATCACATAACGGGTTGCCACCGCAAACTTGCCCACAGGCGTAATGTTGGGCAGCAGCTTTTTGTGCTGGGTCTTGTCGATCAGCGGGCTGAACAACACCAGCAGGCCGGGCATCAGGGTAAAGACGCTGAGCATACTCAGTAGAACGGACTTGATCAGCACGATGGACATATCCAGACCGATACTGAACTTCATAAAGGACAGCGCACCCAGACCGCTGATGGTGGTCAAAGAAGAAGCACTGATTTCGGGGATGGCCTTTGCCAGCGCATCGATACAGGCGTTGCGCACATCCTTGGTTTCGTGTTCATCCGAGAAGCGGTGGCACAAAATAATGGCGTAGTCGATGGCCAGCGCCAGCTGCAAAACCACGGCGATAGAGTCGGAAATGAAGCTGATCTTTCCGCACAGAAAGTTCGTGCCCATGTTCAAAAGCGCAGCAACACCGAAGGTAATCAGCAAAACCGGCACTTCGGCGTAAGAGCGGGAAGTCAGCGTCAGAACCGCGATGATGATAATGACAGCCACCACCAGAATGGTGTTCATTTCCCGGTTCAAATCTGCGATTTCATCATAGCCGATGGTGGTATCCACCGACACATCATAACCGTCCAGCCGGTCCATGATGGTTGCCATGGCGTCCAGCACAATGGGGTCATCTTCCTTAGCGGAAAAGTTCAAATCGTACAAGGCACAGGCATCCCGATAATGGTCCTCGGTATCATCAAAGCCCACGATTTGTACGCCTTCGATTTCCTTCAGCATATCGCTGATGGCTTGGGCGTCCTCATACGTAACATTAGACACCATGATTTGTGCCATGGCATAGGTTTCAAAGTTATCGTTCATGGCGGTCAAGCCCTGACGGGTTTCGGTGTCTCCCGGCAGGTAGGTGGTAACATCATTTTCCACCTCGACCCAGTTCATGGCGAACAGACAGAAAATTACGGCAAAACCGTACAAGAGAAAAAACAAGTAGCGCTTGTCCACTATAAACGTGGCAAGCTTATGAAAAAAGCCGTTCGAGGAATCCTTGTGGTCCATAGGCATCTCCTTTGTGTAAAATCATTCACATTTTCAAAATCAGACAAATATTGATTTTTGAAGTGCAGCTGTATTATAATAACAACTGCGGCAAGATGCAACCAACAAACAAACGCATATTTTTACATTTTTGTACAAATTTATTGTTTGTGTCTTTTTTTATACGAAAAGGAGGACTTTTCATGGCAAAAGCCGAATATCGCAGTGCCATTCGTTCCCGCAAACTCATCACGCGGGCGCTGGCCGATTTGTTACAGGAAAAACCCCTGGATAAAATCACCGTTACGGACGTGGTACGCCGTGCCGAAATCAATCGCGGCACTTTTTACGCACACTATACCGACATCCCGGATGTGCTGCACCACATCATCGATCAAATGTTTTCTCATATTCGGCAAACCGTCTTTGACGAAGGCCTTCCGCTGCCCGATGTATCCCATGTGCTGCCGGCCGCCATTCAGGAAATCCTGGAAGACGATATGGATTTCTGCCGCAAGGTGATGACCTCCAGCGCTGCTTCGCTGCTGGAATCACATCTGGTGGGGCTTGTGGTGGAATATCTTTTGCAGCACGAGGAAACCTTCGGCTTCGGCACCCATGAACAGTACCTGCTAACCATTCAGTTCTGTGCCGGTGGATTGACGAATCTGTACCGCAGCTGGTTTGGCGGCAGCCTGCCTATCTCCTTAGAGGAGCTGACCCATCAGGCCGAGCTGCTGTTGAAGCGCATTATTTCGGACAC
>JAHHRK010000044.1 GCA_020025795.1 Faecalibacterium sp.
ATCCTTGATTTCCGTAAAAATCCAGCTGTTTTTCCCTCTTTTCCATACGCAAATCCATACGATAAAATTTCATTCCATACACGGGCTTTTTCGGTGGGGTTTCAGCCAGGAAATAAAACAAAAAGCGGGCCTGCGAAACGCTCTCAAAATCGCTGCAAACCCGCATTACACAACAAAAAAGGACTGATCTTTCGATCAGTCCTTTTTTGTCCGAGTTGCGAGAATCGAGCTTCACAGCTGCTTAGAACCCCATTTTCACAACCAGGGCATGCATTGCGCATTTTGTTCCGAAAGCACTCAAATGGTTTGCTGTTCCATGCTTCCATAATATTCATTTCACACAAAGAGACTTCGTACTTTCTTTGTTGATCAAAACTGCAAAGCATCATCCGCATGTCAGCGCTGATATAGCAGCTGTATCGTGCTCCTTCGCAAGTATCCAGAGACTCTGGCATGATGAATTTCGCATATTGAATCGCACCAGGAACATTACAGCTGTCCATTCCTACTTTGAGTTTTCTGCAATCCACAGAAAGGATTTGAAGGCACTGGTACTGGATACAATCCGGCTGGCTGTTCACAGGAAAAGCTGCACAAAAAAAAGGCCACTGCAGAGCTGCAGCTCCACAGTGACCAGGGTGCTCAGTACACCTCACACGCATATTTTGAGCTAACACAACAATACGGTATTACGCCTTCTATATCAAGGCGAGGAGATTGCTATGACAATGCTATGGCGGAAATTTTTTGGTATTCTCAAAACAGAATGCATCTACCGACACAAGCCGGCAACATTTCAGGAAGCAAATGAAATGATTGAACGATATATCTATTTTTACAACCACGAGCGCCTCCAGTTAAAAACAGGAGTGGCGCCGCTCACGCTGCGCCACTCCGCTTAAACTTCATATTACCCTGCCTGAGGGAGCTTTTTTGTACTGTCCGCACAAAATGGGGCAGTTCAGAAATCTCCTGTGGGAGGGGCCTTTTTTATTTTGCTTACGCTGCGGTGTATGCAGGCTTAGCGGTTAGCCATTCCGGCGCATTTTGCGCAGGGTCAGAGCTGCACCAGCAACCATCACAGCGGCCAGAGCAATCCAGCCCATCAGGCCAGTTGTATCGCCAGTCTGGGTTGCGCCGCCGGCAGCCGGTGCCGGAGATACAGGCTGGTTGTTGTCCGGCTGTGCGGGCTTTGCCGTGGGCTTCGGATCCACCGGCTTCTCCGAAGGAGCAGGCTTCACGGTGGGCTCGGGTTTCACGGTGGGCTCGGGAGTTTCCGTGGGCTCGACGTTCTTTTCCCAGACAGCCGTGTAGACAGCGTTTCCGGTCACTGTGTCGGCCACAGCGGGCTCCCAGCCCTTGAAGGTGTAGCCTTCCCGTGCAGGCTTACCCTCGAAGGCAGGCGTCTTTGCACCAGCCTCCACCTTCGTGGTCTGGTCGGCAAAGATTTCAGCATCAGCCACGCCGTCGGTATAGGTTACGGTGTACTCCTCAGGGCCGTTCACCGTCACATGGAAGGCGGTATCACCTGCCACAACCACTGCCTTGCCGCCCTTAACGCCGGTCAGGGTCAGAGTGTAGCCCGTCACATGGCTCTCCTCGCCGATCACATGCAGCACGTGCTCATGCTTATTGTTGCTGTCTGTGGGACGTAGCACATAGTACTGGCCGTTATTTGCCTTGGCGCCGATCAAGTACTGGCCGCCATCCGTAATATCGGTCAGTGCCTTCAGCTGGACAAAACCGGGAATCTCTGGGGTTGCCTCGCCAGCTTTTGCCACACGGAACAGCGCCAGCTCACAGTTTACGTGATGGCTGCTGTTGCGGTCAAAATGCAGCTTGCTGGTGTCGTCCTTATAGAACCACAGGCGCCTTGTATCGTTGCCGCGCAGGGTGAAGCTGCCGTTTTCCATGCCCACAATAATATTCTGGGCCGTCTTGGAGAAAGGCAGGCCTGCGATATTATCCACCAGAGCCAGATAAATGTCGCCATTCTTGACCTGATAGGTATTTTCGTCCGTCTGCTTGGTAAAGGTATACAGCGCGGCGGCCAGGGGCTGCTTTGCACCACTGTAGTTCTGGTTGGTACCGGTCTGGCCCATAACGACCTTCTCGGTAACCGGAGCTGTCACAGCAGTAACCACATTCGGATTGGACTGGTAAGAAACCTCTGCCTTCACGGGGAAGGTCTTGCTCTGTTCCCGATCCAGAACAACCTCCTGCTTGTGCATGGAGCTGTCCTCTGCCACACGCAGGGTTACGCTGATCTTCTTGCCGTTCTTGGTATAGCGCAGGGTTGCAATACCAGACTGCAGGCCGGTGTAGAATACCTTGCCGTCCCGCAGCTCTGCATGCACCATGCCATCTGCGTTCAGCTGGTCCAGATCGGCCTGGCTGGGCACGGGTGCTAGAGAACCGTCCACCTCAGCAAACAGAGGAACCTCAAACGTATAGGCATTTTCTGCCAGCTTACCGGTCAGGCCCAAGTCCTTTGCGGCAATGGTACGGAAGGTGTGGTGGCTGCCGCCGCCTGCACCAAAGCCTGCACCGGTGAAGGAGTCCTCGTAGAACAGTGCGATGTCGCCGTTGGCATCCACTGCAATGCTGGAGTAGTGGAAGTCATTGTCCCGGTCAGACAGGGCGTAATTCTTGCGCAGGGTCAGACTGCGGTCAGCTTCCACCTGGAATACATACAGATGGCCATGGCCGCGGTTGCCGCCGGTTGCCGTTGCCATCAGGATCACAGGCTTGCCGTCCACGGTCTTAGGATAGCGCACCGTGGAAACCTCGTTATGTGCGCACTTATTGGTGCCGTTTACCTGCACCTCCGGACCAGCCGTGAAGGTCTTGGTATCCGGATGCCAGGTGTAGTCTGCATACTGTACCTTGGTTGCGCCGCTGCGGGTGAACTTTCGTACCGTATTCTCGTCCAGCTGCACCATGCTGCTTTCGCTGGAGCCAAAGCTCACGTTGGGTGCGCAGGTCCAGCTTGCACCGTGGTCGGTGCTGTAGATAAAGCCGGAGTATTCATTGGGATGTACATACATGGGCAGGATGACAACATTTTCCCCTGCGGCATCCACAAAGCTCATGCCTGCGCCAGGGCCGATGCCGTAGAACTGGGTATTTTCGCCGCGGCCCTTTGCATCCACCAGCGTGGGTGCGGACCAGGTTGCACCATTGTCGTCCGAGGTCATCAGCATCAGGAAGGTGGCAGAGCGCACATGCAGTGCAGCGTTATAGTAGAACAGGTTCTGCTGCACGTACTTGTCGCTGCCCAGCTGCTTGCAGACCATCATTTCCTTGTTTGCATCAAACAGATTCATCCACTCGTCCACAAAGTATTCGGTCTTGCCGGTATTCTTTGCAATGACGGGTGCCAGCTTCTTGCCGCTCTTTGCGTCGGCGGCAAAGTCGCCCACGTAGTGGGTGTAGCTGTTCACATTGGCATTCTTGTTGTTGGCGTCTGCATACACAGCCAGACGGCGGGTTCCATTCACGTCCACAAAGCCGCTGTTGCCGGACAGGCTCAGCGGTGCGTGCACGCTCAGGGCGTGGCCGCCGGGGAAGACATCGATCAGCATATAGATGCGGCCGCTCTCGTCCTGGGTCAGGACGGGGTCCATCAGAGTTGCAGCGTAATCATGGAACAGATTGGTGGAATCGTTGAAGAACATGGGGAAGCTATATTCCCAGGTCTTGCCGTGATCCTTGGAGATGCTGAACATGCCATCCACGTTGCCGTGGTCACCATGATGGTTCCAGCGGGCATCTGCCGTGGCAGCCAGCCAGCCGTTGTGCAGGCGGATAATGCCAGGGATGCGCACGTTGTCCGTGATGCAGCCCTCGTCGCCTGCATTGGGGAAGGGATTGCCCTGCGAGGTGCCACCGGCAGGTGCGCCGGAGGCCAGCTTGTCTGCATCCACCTTCAGGCCGTTGATTGCATCAGTCAGAGCCTTGGCGGCGGCAGCAATCTCTTCATTGGTGGCATCCTTCTGTGCCAGCAGCTGCTTGACGGTATTCTGTGCCTGTGTCAGCTTTGCCACGCTGGCAGCCGTAAAGTTCGCCAGATCCAGCTCGCGGGAATCTGCATACTGATCCCGCAGTGCCTGCCGGTTGACACGGATCACATCCACGTGGTCTGCTGCATAGGTGCGGATTTCCGCAGCCGCTGCAAAGGTGTTGGACGGGTTGCCGAAGGATTCGTTCACAGTAACGCGCAGCTCGGTAACCAGTTTGGGATCAAACTTCACCACCTTGCTGCCGGCACTGGTCAGGGTTACGTCCTTGGCCAGCTCGAACCACTCGCCGGTACCATTTCGGCCTTCTACGGTAAAGCGCTTCCAGCTGCCGTTTTCACCGCTGGCGCGTGCTACATACTCGATCTTGCCGATCAGCTTGGCGTCGCCCACCTTCCAGCTGATGGTGTGGGGGCAGCGCGGCTGATTGCTGCCGTAAGAGGTGTGCCACAGGGTATTTTCGTTGCCGTCGAAGGCATAGTCGGCGGGGCCGTCATTGCCCTGGACGGGTTTGGTCTCCGAATCAGCCTTGATCTCGCTGATTTCGCCGTGAACCACGCGGTCATACTCGTAGCCGCTGTGGGCCTTAGGATCCAGATACTTGGCAGTCAGATTATGGATACCGTCGCGGAAGTTATTCATCTCCACAGCCAGTGCCTTCTGGCTCTCCGGAGACAGGAAATCATGGGTGATTCTGGCCTGGGTGGTAACGCCCTCGTACAGCTGATCCACATCGGCCTGCATATCGGGGTACTTTGCCACCATCTGGCGCAGCTTATTCACGTCACGCACGCCCTGTGCCATACGCTCCAGACGCAGGCTGGACTTGGTGACCGGGTGCTCGGCCGTCTTTTCGTCGGGGAATACCACAAAGCAGTCGCCCGGCTCAAATGCAAAGTGGGTCGTATCTCGCAGGGGATCTTCCACCCATGCATCATAAGCCCAGCGCAGCATACCGGCAGTCTTTTCACCGGCATTGATCACGGACCAGTAGCTCTCCACCGGAGCGGACAGAGAGAAATTGCCAGGGTTGTGCTCAGTGCAGGTATACAGCGTGGTGCGCAGGCCCAGCTTCTCACGCTCCGCCAGGAAGCGGTCAAAGGCTGCTGCATTTGCGCCCTCCACGCAGTTGTCGCCGATGTTGATATCGGTCATGCGCATGGCCAGATTGCGGTGTGCATTAAAGTCGTTGATGGCACCGGCGGTCTTGAAGTGATGGCCGTCCTTGTTCGTGACAGAAGCCACCACATCCAGTGCCTGACTGGTCAGGTTGCGCTCGTCGATGCCGATATAGACAGCGTCAAACCAGTTCTTTTCGTCCAGGTGGTTGGCCAGGTCCTGCAAAAAGTGCCGCCACATTTTGTTGTACTTTTCGCTGCCCACACCGCCCATGCTTTTGAAGGACTCCTTGACCAGCTGATTATTTTCCCAGTAGGTAAAGCTTCCATGCCAGGGGGCCACACTGTACAGAACGATCTTGTCGCCCAGGCCCAGGCTCTGGTTAAAGCTGACCCATGCATCGAAGTCGGCATAGTTGTAGGTCATGACGCCGTCCTTCTTCTCCCAGCGGATCATACTGGGATAGTGGACCTCATTCTTGGAGTAAGTCTGGCCCAGCCATGCATCCTCCAGAATGGTAGCGGTGATGGCATGGCCACCGATCTCCTTGTACAGCTCCATATGGGGCCGCATGATCTCCAGGTGCTTCGGGCTGAAGGCATCCACGCCGTAATACTCTGCCACAGAGTAGGGATACTGCCACAGCTCAATGTCAAAGCTGGACTTGAACTCGGTGGCATCCTTCAGTACGGCATTCTGCACGTGCAGAGTGTAGGTAAAGGTCAGCGGGGTCGTCAGGCCGTCAGCTTTCACCGTGATGGTGGTGGTGTAGTCGCCGGCCTTGGCCTCCTTAGGCACATTGATCTTCACAAAGACAGGCTGCACTGCGTTGAACGGCACATCCATCGGCACGGTGCCAGCCTGATACAGAATGTCATTGCTCTCCTTGCGGTTGCCCTGCGGCACCGGACGGGGCTCATCGCCGTAGCCAGGATAAGTGCCTGCAAAAGCCTTGGTAGAGGTGATGAAACTAATCTCTACGTTTTCGGCGGGGATCACAGCACCGTTTGCACCGGTCAGGTCTGCAGCGGTAACCGTAACGTTCTTCAGTCTGCATTCCTTGCTGACCAGAGCAATCTCAGAAATGGCCTTGTCGTTGCGCCATGCGGTCAGCTCTTCGCTGGTCTTGTCCAGACCCTTGACCTCATTGTAGCGATCCTTGGTGTACTGGGTATCCACATCCACAATGCTGCCGCCCATGGAAACCACTGCGGGGTTCACCGTGACGGGAATGGTCAGCAGCGGAGTGCCGCCGTTCTTGGCAGAAACAGTGATATTTGCCTTGCCTGCTGCTGCAGCCTCCACCTCACCGGCCTCGTTCACGGTAGCGATGGTCTGATTATCAGACACAAAAGTCAGATCGCTCAGGCTAGTGTAATCCGGGGTCAGGGTCAGGGCCAGTGCCTGGGTCTTGCCCTCGACCAGCGTCAGTGCAGTATCCGTGCAGGATACGCTTTCCACCGTGTACGGGTCGTGGTAAACCACAACCTTGGCAGCATCAATCAGGCTGTCCGTGGAAGCGGTGTCCCGCTCGCCGGTAGCCACTGCCTTAAAGGTGTGATGGCCCTCTTTCAGACCTGCAAAGCGCTTGATAAAGGTTTCGTTGATATTGCTGCTATGGTACAGGCTGTACTTGCCCATAGACTGATCATCAATAAAATATTCCACGAAACCCATGGGGGCATTCTTGCCGGAATGCACATCAATGGCATTGCCCTCAAAGTCTACCGTATACCAGACTTCTCCTGCGGTACCGCGCTTGGACCAGGAATGTTCCGTGGAGATTTCCCAGGTGTCATTCTCAGAATAGGTAAACTTGTTACTACTGCCATCCCGCTTATTGTGCCGGATGGTGGTAGCTTCGCCGCGCGGCTCTGCTGCCGGGATTTCCGGTTCCGGATTCGTGTCCGGGGCAGGCTCTGCCGGGGCACCGAATACCTTGGCATAGCAGACCTGCAGGCCATAGCCGTCCTCTGTAGCCTTTACATGCACCACGTGCTTGCCTGCCGTCAGGCCTTTCTTTTCATACAGCATAACCGGCTCATTCTTTGCGCCCGTAATCGGCACAGTTTCCTGCTGCTGGTCATCCATTTGGAACACATTGTATGCGTCGCTCTTGACGCCGTAAATCTCCACGCCGGTACCTTCAAAAGTAAAGGTATAGGTATGCTTTACGCCCTCACCGGGGGTATCGTTCCAAATCCAATGCTGCGTCTGGGCGTACTGGTTGCCGTGGATTGTATCCTTTGTATCGGCGCGCCAGCCATTCCAGCCATCTGTAGCACCAGACTCACTGTAGGTAAAATAGTGTTTTTGTGTGCTGTCGGTGACGGTATCATCCACGAGGATACCCTCCTCCGCAGCAGCAGGCACCGGCTGGTCCGGTTCAGCAGCAAAAACGGCCATCTGGGCAGGGGCCAGAACCGTCAGTGCCATAACCAGACTCAGCACCAGTGCGCAAGTCCTTTTCAGCATGCTTTTCCTCTTTTCTTTTTCGGGTATATATTCGTACCGAGCCAATATACCTGGCTCCCATCCTGGATACTTTTTTGTACCCACACACTTTTATAATACCTGAATACCCCTGGAAATAAAAGCCGCATACTTCCGATGTTTCCTGTCTTTCTTTGTGCAGAATGTCCCTGCGTGAATCATTTCTACAAATATTGCGCATCAATCCCTACAGTCTTCGTGGAAAGCTGTATTTTCTCCTTTCTTATATTGATACGTTATCTGTCCACATCTCACACTGGCTAATGACTGTGCTGATAGCGATATCGTAATCTTCTGGCGGATACTTGTACTTTTTGAGCAGGCGCTTGACCATTTTACGCATGGTTGCCCGAGCAGTTTCTTTTTTCTGCCAGTCGATAGTTCGATTCTTCCGGAGCATATCTGTCAGCTCATGTGTGAGGGCAATCAGCTCACCATTTTTATAGAAATCCTGAATGTTCTCTGGCTTTGTCAAAGCGTCATAGAAGGCAAGTTCCTCCTGTGTAAGACCCAGCTTTTTTCCATTCGCATACAGATTCTTGATTTCCTCGGCGGTTTCTAATAGTTCTTTGATAACCTCTTCATTAGTAATCAATCCATTGTAATAGGAATTCATCAGCTGGGTAATTTTCTCGGAGAACTTTTGTGACTGCACCACATTCGTTCGTTTATATAGCGATACCTGTTCTGCCATCAGCTTTTTTAAGATTTCAACCGCAATATTTTTTTCCTTCATTTTGGAGATTTCTTCCAGAACGGCAGGATCAAACAGGCTGAACTCTTCACCAGCTGTCTTACTGTCAAACAGGCTGATGACGCCTTCACTCTGCACGCTTGCCTTCAAAAGCTCGTTGATTTGCGCATTGATTTCTTTGAGAGAAAGTGTTTTGCCACCTGTTCCGCCGTAGGTGATTTTCACGATAGTTGAGCGGACCGCTTCCATAAAAGCCGCTTCGTGCCGTTCCTGCTCAGTGGTCATGCTGGAACACAGTGAGTGAGACTGTTTCAGCAGCATGGCCTCCTTCAAAAACATATCCTTGCGAGTGGGGAATTTCGCATCCAGGACAAAGTTAACACCACCAGTGACCAGCTTTGCCATCGTCAAAGGCGAACCGCCAATAAAGCCGCTGAAATCAAAACCGTGTAGCAAGTCCTTGCACACCTGCAGCTTTTCCTGAAACTTGGGATAGGCTACTTTGGCAATATTCATGTCGCCATACTTAGACTGGTCTCGCTTGGTGTACTCCTTCATTGCGCTTTTCAATGCAGAAGCAATACCCACATAATCGACAATCAGACCGCCTTCCTTGTCCTTGAAGACGCGGTTAACACGGGCAATGGCCTGCATCAGATTATAGCCATGCATCGGCTTGTAAACGTACATTGTGGCCAAAGACGGAACGTCAAATCCTGTCAGCCACATATCCACAACGATGGCGATTTTCATAGGGTCATCATTGTCCTTGAATTTTCTGGCCAACTCTTCCTTATGCGCTTTGGTCCCGATTACCTCTTTCCAATCTTCGGGGTCGTTGTTGCCACTGGTCATCACGACACCGACTTTTTCGGTCCAGTCGGGGCGCAGCTCCAAAATCTTCCGATAGATTTTCATTGCGATGGGACGGGAATACGCAACAATCATGGCTTTGCCTGTCAGCAGATTGGCACGGTACTTTTCATAATGCGTGACGATATCCTGACACAAAGACTGAATCGTGGAATCCGCACCGAGAACGCTTTCCATCTGACCCAGCATCTTTTTGCTTTTCTCAATGGTGGCAGAGTCAGACTGCTGCTCCAGGATGTCATAGGTAGAATCAATCAGTGCTAAGGTGTTCTGGTCCAGCTTGAGATGCACAACACGGCTTTCGTAATAAACCGGCCGCGTTGCGCCGTCTTCCACAGCCTGCGTCATGTCGTAGACATCAATGTAATCGCCAAAGACCTCTCTGGTGTTGCGATCCTTGGCGGAAATCGGCGTACCGGTAAATCCAATAAAAGTGGCGTTCGGCAAAGCATCATGAATAATCCGGGCATTGCCAATGACCGTGTGCGCCTCTTTTTCGCCCTTCTCATTTTCAGTCATGACGATTTTTTCTTCAAAGCCATACTGGCCACGGTGTGCTTCGTCTGCCATGACAACAATGTTACGACGCTCAGACAACGGACGCTCCCCGTGCTCAAACTTGAACATGGTAGTGAAAATGATTCCGTTTGCCGCGCGCCCCTCCAGCAAGGACTTCAGGTGTTCCTTGCTTTCCGCCTGAATGGGTGCCTGGCGCAAGAAATCTGCACACTTGGCAAACTGCGTATATAACTGGTCGTCCAGGTCAATGCGGTCTGTCATAACCACAAGGGTTGGGCTGTTCAGAGCTTCTTGCAGCAAATGGGCATAGAACACCATGGACAACGATTTTCCGCTGCCCTGGGTATGCCAAAAAACGCCACCTTTGCCGTCTGTCTGGGTAGCGATTTTTGCCTTTTCAATGGCCTTGCGCACAGCAAAATACTGATGATATCCGGCTAAAATCTTGATTGGTTTCTGACTGTCTCCGGAAAACAGGATGAAGTTCTTCAAAATGTCCAGCAACCGCACCTTCTGGAACATTCCCTCATAGAAAGTATCAAACTGCGCATATGCCGTGTTCTCATAATCGCCGTCCTTGGTTTTCCATTCCATGAAGCGGTCCAGACCGGAGGTGATGGTACCTGCCTTATTGGTGGAAAGGTCACTGATGACACAGATGGCATTATAGATGAACAGCGACGGGATGTCCTGCATATAGTTGCGGATTTGATTATAGGCATTCTCTGCGCCTACTTCATCCTTGGACGGGCTTTTCAGCTCCATCAGGACCAGCGGCAGACCATTGATAAACAGAATGATATCCGGGCGGCGATTGTTGCCATTTTCGATGTATGTATACTGGTTGACGGCATAAAAGCTGTTGTTCTCCACCTTTTCGTAGTCCAGCAGCCGCACAATGGAAGACCGCTCCTCACCCCGGACGAAATACTTTACCGTGATACCGTTTTGCAGATAGTCCATAAAAACCTTATTTTTCTGCACCAGGCTGCCGGTATCAAAATTCTTCAGTTTTGTAATGGCTTCCTCAATGGCATCCAAAGGCAGGCCTTTGTTGATGCGTACCAGACTATCCCGCACCGTTGCATCCAGCAGCGGGCTTTCGTAGTCACGTGCCAGATCCGGAGCGTAAAGCTGGGTATAGCCCATGGTTTCCAGTAATTCAATTACCGCCTGTTCAAAGGTATCTTCGGTGAAAGACATAACTATAACCCCCTATACAGTCTGATTTTTCAAGTTTATTTCTTTTTCAAGAGGAAGCATATACGTAGTTCTAAACTTTATTGCCTGATTATAGATACTATCGCGTATTACAAGACACTCGTCTGATATTTCTTCATCTAATGATTTAGTATCATTCAAACGAATTAAATGTACTATGAAATTAATGGTATCCCGAAGAAGATCTTGAATCATTTTAGTATCGAATTGTGGGAATAGAAACTCGCCGACAACTATATTTGATTCGAGTAATTGAAAATCAGATATCACATTAGCAAAGTCTGCGTTGTCAAAATAATTAGAAGAATATCTGAATGATACTAAAAATGCATTACTTATTTCAGCGGCTGTTTTTGCATCTTTTATGCTTATAGCGAAGGTTGTGATACGTTGGACTGCCATGTAACAATTAAATCGTTTTTCAAACAGCGCAATTTTATCTTGTCTGTCCGCAATTTTTTTAGGTACTTGAACCGCGTAGTAAATTGCCAGGCCCGAAACAACTACCCCAACCCAAGAAGCGACAGCAGATATTGCATCCCAGCTGTTTTCCAGTTCCGGTGCGTATGTAATCCGAAAGCCGTTGACAAACAAAAAAGCTGCCAGAATCGCTACGCAGATAATCGTCGCAACAAGAGGAAACCATCTGCTTTTCATAAATTCTTTCAAATCTTCACATCCTCTACATCCAGTTCGCCAGACATAAGTTTGGGCAGTAGGGTATCTCTGAGCTCCGAAAGTCGCTTGTTTTCTCTCGTTAAGCAAAGAATTTCTTCAAAAATAGATTTAACAGCGGAATCAAATCCAGTTAACACATCTTTAGATGGAAGTATTGTAGGATAGTTTTTAAGAATATCTGTTTTTAGATTCGTAAATACACTACCATTTCCAAGCGATACAAGTTCTCGGCGAATCAACTTAAAGAATAAATATAGGTATTCTTTGCTTAATTTAGAGTTAGGAAAATAAAGCCAACCATCGTGAATACAAGAATCCACATCTAAGATTTTAGGGATTCCTGGCGTAGCACTATTAGATAGAACTAAATCGCCAGCTTTAAGAAAAACAGTCTTTTTCAATCCAGATTCCTTAATATGTTCTTTAATATCCAGTATATATGGTGTGCTGATTGTCGTAGCATCAGAAATTTTCAGCCACCTAAGGCCTTCATCAGATAAATATTCCTGGATAGGTCTAGGGGAGCCTCCACGCTTAATTTCAACAAAATCTCCAAGAACACCAGATTTCCAGTCATAGGGCAT
>JAHHRK010000045.1 GCA_020025795.1 Faecalibacterium sp.
AACGAGGCACAGTCCAGCTCGATGATTCTGCAAAAGAGCTGCCACGATATGGATATTCTGATTTGGCTGATGGGCAAGCGCTGCGAGTCTGTAACGAGCTTTGGCAGCATGCGCTATTATAACGAAGCCCACGCACCGGCAGGTGCACCGGCACGCTGCACCGACGGCTGCCCCCACAGCGCAGAATGTGTCTATGACGCGCGTAAGATTTACCTGAACGGAAATGTCGGCTGGCCTACGGATATGCTGACCACTGATTTGACCCCGGAAGGCATTGAAAAGGCACTGCGCGAAGGCCCGTATGGTCGCTGTGTGTATCATTGCGATAACGATGTGAATGACCGTCAGGTTGTGAATCTGGAGTTTGAAGGCGGCGGCGTGGCAACCTTTACCCTGAGCGCCTTTACCACGGATACAGCGCGGCAGCTCAAGATTACCGGCACCAAGGCGCAGCTGACCGCAGACATGAACACCAATAAGGTGATCCTGCACCGCTTTGGCGAGAAAGATCCGGTACAAATTCCGGTAAAGATGCCGGAGGTAACCAACAACTATGGCCATGGCGGCGGCGATTACTATTTGATGCGTGACTTTGTGCGTGCTGTGCAGGGCGATACCGAAAAGAACCAGACCGATGCTTCGATTTCGCTGCAAAGCCATCTGATTTGCTTTGCGGCGGAGCGTTCCCGTAAAAACCGGGAAGTGGTTGCGCTGGAGCTGTAAGCAAAATAGGACTGGCCGTTTTAGGTACAGATAGAATAAAAAAGACACATCGCAGGATGTGTCTTTTTTATTTATCCGCAGCTGCATAAACCTGCGCACATTCTGCAAGACTAAGCACAGCAGGGCAAATGCCCTGCACACGAGCAAAAGGAGGCAGAACCATGACCTTTACCAAAAAAGAGCAGAGCCTTTTGAAGGACCTGCAGAACGAAGAAAAACTGTGTGCTGAAAAGTACCGTAAGGCTGCTGAATCGGCCAACGATCCACTGCTGCAGCAGATGTTTGACCAGATCGGTCAGGAGGAAGAAGAGCACTACGAAACCGTGAGCCAGATGCTGGCCGGTACGGTGCCCGAACCCCGCGGCGTGGAAAAGAAGCGCGAAAAATCTTCGGAAACGCTGAAATCCAAGGTGGGCCGCGCCGCAAAGCAGCAGGACCAGTATTTGCTGGATGACTTGCTGGCAACCGAAAAGTATGTGGCAGGTGCTTACAATACCTCGGTGTTTGAATTCAGCGACGAAAAAGCGCGTCAGGCGCTCAGCGGAATCGAGCAGCAGGAGCAGCACCACGGCAAACGTCTGGCGGATTATATGCAGGCAAACGGCATGTACTGCTAAGCAGAACAGAAAAGGCAGAACGAGCTTCGTTCTGCCTTTTATTTGTGTTATACTGGTGCCAAATAAGCAGGAAGGCGGCGGTACTATGTCCAGGCTGGAACAGGATTTTTTTGAACGGAATACGCTTACCGTAGCACACGACTTAGTCGGTAAGATTCTGGTGCATCGAACGGCAGAAGGCGAGCAGCGCTTGCGCATTTCGGAGACCGAAGCCTATTGCGGCGAGGAAGATACTGCCTGCCATGCACACAAAGGCCGCACAGCCCGAACCGAAGTGATGTACGGCGCGGCAGGCACGGTCTACATTTATTTGTGTTATGGGATGCACTGGCTTTTAAACATTGTCACAGCTCCGGTGGATGAGCCGCAGGCCGTGCTGATTCGCGCTTGTGTGACAGCAGAAGGTCCAGGTCGGCTGACCAAGGCGCTGGGCATTACCGGAACGCTGAATCGCACCAGCGTGTTGGACCCGGCGGGGGAGCTTTGGGTGGAAGATGACGGCTTTTCCTGCACAGTCAGCACAGATAAACGAGTGGGCATTGGTTACGCCAGCCAGGAAGATCAGGACAGATTGTGGCGGTTCAAGCTGGAAAAGCAAAAATAAACAGAAAAAAGAGCGGCGCAGCGTTTCGGCTGTACCGCTCTTTTTCTAGTAAGGATCAAAGAATCAAAATATCATTTGCGCAGGCGCTTGTCGCAATGCACGGACAAATGGGTGCCGATGCTCTGGAAGCACTGCACCAGCACGATCAGCAGGATCACGGCTACCAGCATGATGGGCGTGTTGTAACGGTAGTAGCCGTAGCTGATTGCGACCTGACCCAGGCCGCCGCCGCCGATGGCACCGGACATGGCAGAGTAGCCCAGAATGGTGGTCAGTGCGGTGGTAATGTTGGCAATCAAGCCGGGCAGGCTTTCCGGCAGCATTACCTTGCAGATAATCTGGAAAGGCGTTGCGCCCATGCTCTGTGCAGCTTCGATCACGCCGTTGTCCACTTCACGCAGGCAGGTTTCGACCAAACGTGCTACAAAGGGGAAAGCGGCAACCACCAGCGGAACGATGGTGGCATTGGTGCCAACCGTGGTGCCCAGAATCAGGCGGGACAGCGGGAACACCAGAATCATCAAAATCAGGAAGGGAATCGAGCGCAGCAGGTTGATCACTACGTTCAGCAGCTTCATCAGCCAGCGAGGCAGAGGCAACACGCCGCCTTCTTCACCGACAACCAGCAAAACACCCATGGGGATGCCCAGCAAAAGGGCAAATGCGGTGGCGGCAATGGTGATATAAAACGTTTCCCACACGGCAACAGCCATATCCAGCCAGAAGGCTGCATTCATAATTTCACTCATAAACCGGTCACCTCCTCAACAATCACGCCGGACTGGGCACGAATATAGGCCAGAGCCTGGCGTGCCTGTTCGGTATCCTTGGGCAGGCGCAGCAGCATGCTGCCGTAGCACTGTCCGTTAATATCACGGGTATCTGCCGAAATCACGCTCACCAGCAGACCGGTGTCTCGTGCCAGGCAGGCCACCAGAGGCTGATCGGTGGAAGCACCGTCATATACGGCGCGGACCACATGATCGTCCGGTGCAAAGGCGGAATAGTCCACGCTGGATGCGCCGCCGTTGGGCGAAACCAGGCGGCGAGCGGCGTCGGTTTTGGGGTTCTGGAAGATATCCCGCACTTCGCCGTCTTCTACCACGTGGCCGCCGTCCAGAATGGCAACGTGCGAGCAAATCTCCTCGACCACGCTCATCTGGTGGGTGATAACCACAACGGTGATGCCCAGCTTTTTGTTGATGTCCTTGATCAGACGCAGGATCGAACGGGTGGTGTCCGGGTCCAGTGCGCTGGTAGCTTCGTCACACAGCAGCACAGTGGGGTTGGTTGCCAAGGCGCGGGCAATGGCAACACGCTGCTTCTGGCCGCCGGAAAGCTGTGCCGGATAAGCATTTGCCTTATCGGGCAGGCCAACCAGCGTCAAAAGCTCCATGGCACGTTTTTCGGCATCTGCCTTTTTTACGCCTGCCAGCTCCATGGGGAACACCACGTTTGCCAGGCAGGTGCGCTGCATCAGCAGGTTGAACTGCTGGAAAATCATGGTGATGTCACGGCGAGCCTTGCGCAGCTCAGCAGCGGTCAGCTTGCAAAGGTCTTTGCCATTGACGGTGACCGTGCCGCTGGTGGGGTGCTCCAACAGATTGATGCAGCGCACCAGCGTGGATTTGCCGGCGCCGGACATACCGATGATGCCGTAGATGTCGCCTTTTTCAATGGTCAGATTGATATCCTGCAGGGCATCAAAGGTGCCGCCCTGTACGGAAAAGGATTTACAAAGATTTTTGATCTCGATCACGGGTTCTGCTCCTTACTATTTACTGTATTCCTGCGCGCCGGGATACAGCAGAAAACATACGAAAGATGGGTCTTAGCCCTTCAGTGCCTCCAGGCTGGTCTGCTTGCCGCCGTAGATGCCCATGGGCTCAACATGGATGCCGGCAACCTTTACGATGTGGGTGTTGTTCTGTGCGTTGAAGTCGTTCAGGTAGGGCTCGTGCTGGAAGTAGTTGGTATCCAGAGTGCCGTCTTCCACAACAGAGTTGGGGATGATGTAATCGTCGAACTCCTTTACATCCAGCGTGATGCCCTGGTCAGCCAGGATCTCGGATGCAACCGCCAGAATCTCAGCGTGGGGAGCCGGGCTGCAAGCGCAGGAAATGGTCTCGCCGTTCAGTGCTGCGTAATCCACATCAGCAGCCAGGCCGTCAGCCAGGGGGCTTGCTACGGTAGCAACAACAGCGCCGCCGTAGGTTTCGTTGATGAAGTCAGCAACCTGCTTGCTGGACAGTGCAGCAGCCAGAGCCTTGACCTTGGGGCTGTCCTGATTGCCGTCCTTGCAGCACAGCAGGTTCACATACTTGGAAGAACCGCCTTCGGAAGCCAGAGCCTCGGTGGTGGGGTCGATGCCGGCTGCGATTGCGTAGTTGGAGTTGATGACGGCAAAGTCAACGTCCTTCAGCACGTTGGGGATCTGTGCAGCTTCGACTTCAACGATTTCCACATTGTACGGATTTTCGGCAATGTCCTTCTTGGTAGCGGTGATGTCCACGCCTTCCTTCAGGGTGAGGATGCCGTTTTCCTGCAGCAGCAGCAGAGCACGAGCTTCGTTGGTGGTGTCGTTGGGCACTGCAATTTTGAAAGCGCCCTTGCTGCCGCAGGCAGTCAGGGTAACAGGCAGGCTAGCTGCGATAGCGGTCAGGCCAGCAGCCTTCAGGAAATTACGACGGGTAATGTTGATGTTCTTCATTGTGATGTCCTCCAAATTCGTTACAAATTCCTACGTACGGATATTTGCAGGGGCGAGAACAAATAAAAAAGCTCCCGACCTTGTCTGTGCATATACACAAACAAGGACGGGAGCTGTAAAATACGCTCACGTGGTACCACCCTGCTTCACTGACCTTTCGCAAAGTCAGCCTCGAAAACTGCGCCACAGGAATGGTCTGTGGTTACAGCCGGACGCTTTAACGGGCGTACCCGTCGCGACCTTAGCACTCTTTGTGCTTCGCCCGCGCAGCTCAGGAACCATTTTCGCAACCCTGTATCCTGCCCGCTTTCACCTGCCCGGGCTCTCTGAAAGGACCAATGCGAATCGCTACTCTTTCCTTCATCGCCATTTTGAAATTGATATGCCCGCATTTTAGCGCATTTTTTTCGGGGTGTCAAGAGCCTTTTTGGAAAAAATATACTTTTTCCAGAAAATTTTTTGACATTTCGCCCACAAAAAAAGGTCGGTTGCCCGTTTTTTATCGGGCAGCCGACCTTTGCAGACGAAATTACTTGTTCTGGTTTTCTTCCCAGATGGGTTCTTTCAGCATCCAGCGACCGAAGGAATCCTTGTAGAACAAATCCCGGTTGTAGAACTTGTCAATAATAGCCCAGAACTCGGACTCAGAGTAGCCGCAGAACTCGCAGAAGTCACGCACACAGCGGGGGTCTAGGTTGCCGTCGCGCTCCTTGATGATGGGAATAGCCTCTTCACGGGTCATCATGCCGTAGCGGATATAACGGGCGGTGTAGTCCGTAGCAGCGGCATGGCCGAACTTGGGATACTTCAGCCAGCTGTGCACCAGGTAAGCAGGGCTGTCGATCTGGTCGAAGTTTTCGGCGTGATGGGTACGATCCCACTCGTGGGTCAGATCGTGGAAGCCACGGCTCTTAGCGACCTGATAGTTCAGATAGCTGTTCCAGGGCAGGAAGTAGCTCATATAGAACGGGTCCAGACGCTTCAGATCCTCCGGAGAGGGAGCCTTGGTCAGAGCCAGGTCGTTGGCAGAAACACCGTAGCTGAGCAGCTCGTCTTCCGGGAAACCAACAGCAACACCGTTCTCGATCTGATCGCGGGCAGAGTAGGTTTCCTCATCGGCGTTGCCGCCGTACTCGAAGCTGACGTTTTCACCGTAGCACAGCAGCATGGTGTTGAACTTCAGTGCCATGTGCAGGGGGAAGGTGTAAATCAGGCGGTCAATATACCAGGTGGGCTTGCCGTACTTCTCGAAGAAGTTGCGCATCAGAATCTTCTGTGCTTTGATGCTGGGCTTGCAGCTGATGATGGTGCAGCCGAACGCCTCGCTGATGTTTTTTAGGTTGTGCTTGCCGGCTTCGGTCATGGGGAAGTTGTCCTCAGCACAGAACAGGATGGGGTTCATGTGCATGACTTCCTTCATGATATAAACCTGGAAGTGGCTGTCCTTGCCGCCGGAAACGGCGATAGCGCAGTCATAGTTGCCGGGGCCGTTGCAGCCGCGGTATTTATCGCACAGGGCCTCGAACTCTTTCCAGCGAGCGGCCCAGTCTACATCCTTGCGGTGCTCGTAGTGGCGGCAGGCGCTGCATACGCCTTCCTCATCAAAGGTGATGCCGGGACGGGTGTCCGGCATGGTGCATCGTTTGCAGTATTTCATATCCATTCTCCTTTTTGGAATGTTTGGAATGTAATGCGGTCGTACAGACCGGAAAAACAGAATACAAAAGGCAAAGCCCTTATAAATGCAGTATAGGGTAAAACTTCGCTGCCGTCAATGAAAGTCGCCTAGAACGGCTGGAATTTTCCCCATTACTTTACATAGGGACGAATCCGATCCTCCATGGCTTTGACCTGTTCGGGGGTGACATAGGCTTTGTCCACATAGCCGTAAATGCGCTGGGCAAAATCCGCCAGGCCGCGGTGGAAGAAGAATACCTTTTTCGGTTCCAGATGGAAGAAGTGTAGAATATGCACGCCCCACAGCGCAAAGAATTTCAGCCAGTTAAAGTGGGGCTTAAAGCCTTCGCCCATGGGGGTATCGCGCGGAGCCTGCTTGTAAACATCTTCCAAAAGGTCGCACATACGCTTGTAAGCCGGAATCGGTGAAGGATCAAAGTATCCCTCGATGACTTCTTTTGCAATGGGGAAAGGCGGGTCGGATTCTGCCATAGCAGCGGCAAAATCGTCGTAGTTGGTAATATACTTGGCGTCCTTGTAAATGACAGGATCGTATACATGCTCGATGGGCACAGGGCGCAGAATATGGCAGCTCTTGCCGGCCATATATACCTCAGCGATAGCGGTACTCATCCAGATCGAAATGCTGTCTGCGGCAACGATCCAATCCTTCACGCTGCCGGCAAAAATAACGTGGAAGTTCTTGCGTTTTTTTGCCAGAGCGGTCAGCTGTTCGCATTTCCATTCGCTGGGGTGGCGGCGGTAGACCAGCTCCACCTCAGGGTGTTCACCCAGATAGGTGTCGAACCAGCGCAGAGTTTCGTCCATGCTCACACGATTGGTGCGTGCAAAGCCGGAAAAATCGGTGCCGGCCATTTCGCTCAGCTCTTTGACTTCGGCATCGGTCATGCTGGCATAGCCGAAGGAAGAAATGTACAGATGCAGCTTCTTTTCTGGGTCCAGGCCAAACTCCTGGCACAGTGTCTGCTTATCCTTGAAGTAGCCTGCAAATTCCGGGCGGAGAAAATCCATCATTACAGCGCCGGTGACGGGCGTATTCTTTTCCGCCATGCCGTGTGCCTGCAAACGTTTTGCGGTGCGCTGGCCCCAGCAGGTCTGCACGCACTTTTTGGCGTTGCCGTTCATGTTGAACCAGTCGCCTTCTTCCTGATCGTCCGAGAGCATCTGCTCCCAGTGCAGGTTCACGATTTTATCGCAGCGGCCGATGTTGTTGTAAACGTGGCTGTTAATGGCTTCGTTATCATACATACAGCTGGAAACCAGCACTTTAGGCTTTTTCCAGGTGAAATATTTGAGCTTTTTGCGGTCCAGCAGCTGGCGGATCTCGCAGGAATAGCCGCGGCGCTCCAGCTCCAGTTTTAACAAAAGATCACTCTCGTATTCCCGCACGGTGTGTTCGTACAGGATCAGAAAATCCAAACCCATGTCAAAGGGCTCCTTTCTTATGCGTTCATATCCGTAAACAGCTGTGTGGTCCACTGGGGCAGACCGTAGGTGGTATCCAGGTGGAAACCGTCAAAAAACTGCTTGTCCTGATCGAAAACAGGGCGGTTGGTCCACTCGTAATCCAGCAGCGTGATGCCATACTGGCTTTCCCAGCTTTGCAGCGTGGGCAGCAGCGTTTCCATCTGCTTGTCGATGCCAAGCGGCTGGCAAACTTCGGCCAGCACGTTGTCCGCCATGGGGGGCAGTACCAGCGTCACTTTCACACCTTCTGTCTGGCAGCGTGCCAGCAAGGCTTCCAGCTCGTCCAGCATGGGCTGATTGATATACCAGCCGGTGCAGTTGGTCATCAGCTTGGGCGGATATTCCGCCAGCAGCGTATGCACGTCGTACTGTGTGCCGTCAGCAGCCAGATAATCGGTATCGGTCCAGTTGCCGGTTTCGCTTTCCTGCTGCGCCTGGGTCCAGGTCAAATCGGTTTCGCCGCGGACGCGCTGACCACACCAAATCAAAAAGTTGGTGAAGTTGGTCATTGTGTTTACGTTGTATTCCAGATTCAACACATAGGCCAGAGGATTGTGCAGGGTATCTTCCAGTGTACTCATACGGTCGGTATCGTACTTGCCGTTGATGGTGTAAAAGGAAAGCCCCAAAAGAAGCTCATCCACTTGGTTTCCACTGTCCAGAACATAGTTGGCCAGGTCGATGCTTTCTCGCAGGGATGCGCCGCCGAAAGCCAGATTCTGCCAGGTACGGCCGCTGGTCTGTTCGACCAAATCCATGTCGAAATGCGCCAGGCGGCTGTCGCCCAAAATCAGGCGGCGGCCGGGGTTAGCCTGGTAGGCATTCAGGCGCGCCACCGGCTGAGAAGAACTGCTGGCCGGGCGCAGATTAAAATAATTGTTCGGCTCGAAAGCCACAAAAAAGCACAGATACAATGCTACGGGAAGCAGAACCAGTGCCATTTTTTTGGTAATGTGTTTCACAGGTGAGCCTCCTTAAAAGTTTGCGTATGCGAAGTTCATGCCGTTGCCGAAGCCGCCGCTTTGCAGGATGAAACCGGCCAGAATGCAAATCACCAGTGCGTAATACAAAACCCAGCGCACACAAGGCTTTTGCCCGGCCAGAACTTTGTCTGGGGCTTTGCCTTTGAAGTGGTGGAACTGCTGCCAGTCCAGATAAAAAGCAATGGCAAGCCCCAGCACCACAAGGCCAATCCAACCAAGCTGCATGATGGGCTTTGCATAGAAGCCGGAGGCAATCGCACCCCACAGCTCACGGGCAAAACGGGGCAGGCTCCAGCCGTGCAAAAGGCCGGAAAGATAGGTGCCGCATTCGGCCAGGCTGCCGGTGTTCGGGCCGCTGCCAATGCGGAAGAACAGCATGGAAAAGCTCCACAGCAGGAACACCACGATGCGCTTGCGCCAAATCACATACTGGGGTACGCCTTTCTTTTTCGGCTTACCGAAGCGGCGGTGCAAAAGCTCCTCACCGATGCGGTAGGCAGCCTGCAAAAGGCCCCACACAAAGAAAAGCATGGTGTTGCCGTGCCACAGGCCGGAGAAGGTGAATACCAGAAAAACGCACAGCTCCACCGGGAAATGCTCCCACTTTTTGGCGAGCTGATTGCCAATCAGCGGCGTCTTATGAACATCGGCCCAGGCCAGCGGCATGAAGATGTAATCCTGTAGCCAGCTGGAAAGTGACATATGCCAGCGGCTCCAAAAGCCGGAAAAGTTGGTGGCAAAAAAGGGCGTTTTGAAGTTTACTGGCAGTTCGATGCCCATCAGCGCACCGCTGGCGCAGGCCATGTTGGAATAGCCGGAAAAGTCAAAGTACAGCTGGAAGGTATACAGCACCAGTGCCAGCAGCAGCATAGGCGCGCCAAAGGTGGACATCTGGTTCGAGAAAACCTGATTGACCACCAGTGCCAGTACGTCCGCCACAGCTATTTTTTGGAACAGGCCAACGGCGAACAGGCGCAGGCCATTCACAGTGCGCGCTTCATCAAAGCGGTGCTCGGCGCGCAGCTGGGGCAGAATCCGTCCGCCGCGGCAGATAGGGCCGCTGGTTACGGTACCAAAGAAATACAGAAAAACCGCCGTGTTCACAAGGCTGGGTTCGGCTTCGCAGTCGCCGCGGGCAACGTCCACCAGATAACCGATTGCGGTAAAGGTAAAAAAGCTGATGCCCAGTGGGAACGGCAGCTTTGCCAGCAAGGTGCCTGCAAAAATCGTCGGCAGGGGGGAAAGGTTATAATATTTGAACACGGCAAGCGTAACAATCAGCGCTGCTACCGAACCGGTCAGCAGGCGGTGCCTTTGGGGCTGCTGTGCTTTTGCGATACGCAATGCCATCTGCCAGACAAACAGTGCCAGACTAACGACCAAAACAACCGACAAGCCACAATGGAACATGGCCTGCGCCGCAGAGGTGTTCTGCAAGGTGGCCTGATAGCTGGTGCGCAGATTCAGCCCGTAAAACAGGGCGGACGCTACCAACAGAAAAGGCGTCTGAGCACGCTTGGGCAGCTTGAGATAAATCGCCGCTGTCACAGGCAGGAAAAACAGATAATAGGGATGCTGGAAGGTCATATAAAAACACCTTTCTTACTATAAAAGCGCATAACTCAACATCTTATTATACCGCGTATAAAACAGGGTGTAAAGCAAAGGCTGAGTTTTCCACAGGAAAGGTGCACACGGTTGAAAAAAAGAGCCAAAAACGGTATACTGAAACAATAAAATGGTGAAATATGCAATGCTGGGAGATGAAACGATGGCGTTTGCTTCTTTTTTTGTGATGTGGCTTGCGCTGCTGGCGCTGTGCCTGCTGTTTGCCGTGCGCCCGAGGGCGTTGAAAAAGGCAAACCTGACCTTGGAAAATGCAGAAGAACCTTCCACGGCGGCGTTGCCGCTGGTGGTTTTGTGCGGCATGATTGTAACGGCCTGCACGGCAGGCTGTTTCGGCCTGTTAAAAGTGGGCGTTGGGGTGATTTTGGGCGCTGCGCTGTGTGCGCTGCTCTGGATCGGATATGCTTTGCATCAAGTCGGACCCCAAACGGCAAAACAGTGTCTGCGCAGGTGCATGACGCCTGCATGGTGGGTCGCATTTGGTGGCAGCTTGCTTTTGGCCCTGTTTTTTGCCTGGCAGCAGCCGATTCCCACCCAGTGGGACGAGTTCAGCTTTTGGGCTACGGCGGCAAAAGTGGTCAAGAATAACGATACCTTGTATACGCTGGTGGCCCAGACCAATCTGGAAGCACGCAGTTACCCGGCGGCTCTACCGGTTTTGAGCTATCTGTTCCAGTGGCTGGCACCGGAGTTTACCCCTTGGCTGCTGTACGCTGCTTACGGCACAGTGTATTTTGCTGTATTTGGTGCAATGGTGGGCCTTTTGGGCAAGGCGAATATCCGTTGGGCGGTATTTGCAACGCTGGGCTGCGTGCTGGCACCCATTGCGGTGGAAAGCTGGTATGCCCATCAGACGCTGGTTGCCTATACTACGGCATATGCGGATTTGATGCTGGGCCTTTTGACGGCAGGCGGCTGTGCGGTTTGGTTTATACTAAGCCGCAGCACGGCAGGCGGTTCGCTTACCGGGCGCGCCTACGGCGCAGCTTTGTTCCAGGAAGCACTGGTCATTTTGACTTTGGGCCTGACCAAAGATGTGGGCCTGCCGCTGGGTCTGGTTGTGATGCTGGTGTGTTTGCTGGACCACTTCGCCTGCGACTTCCTCCGCAATCAGAAGGATGCAAAGGCATGGGGACGCTTGCTCGGCGTGCTGTTTGTATTAACGGCGGCGGCAGTGATTTCCTATTTTGGTTGGGCAGCGCATATGGGCACAGCCCTTGGCATCGACCGTTCGGATACGGGCGGTTCGGCACAGATGAGCACCGTACAAATGGTCATATGCGGTATGCAGGAGCTGCTGGGCATCAACCGCAGCGAAAAATTTGCCGCAGTGCTGTCCGCCATGGTGGGTGCATTCCGCGGTATCCGTGTCAGCGTGTTTGGCAACGGCCTGCGCACCATACTGGGCATCGGCCTGATTCTGGTTCTGGCCTTCTGGCTGGAACAAAAGAACAAGCGCCGCGTGGTTTGCTATGGCCTGGCATCCGGTTTGGGCTTTGTGGGCTATTATTTCTTCCAGCTGATTTGCTATGTATATGTCTTCTCGGAAGCGGACGGCCTGGGGCTGGTATCCTACGAGCGCTATATGAGCACCTATTATCTGTTCTGGCTGCTGGGTGCGCTGTGCGTG
>JAHHRK010000046.1 GCA_020025795.1 Faecalibacterium sp.
GCGCATGTGCTGTATCGCAGGCTGCCTTCACCAGCTCCGGCTGCATCCGCAGTACGCCCGGTTCGCCGCGCTCGGTTGCATCCAGCACGCCGCCGGTAATCATCAGCTTAATCACATCCGGCTTATCCTGCGCAATTTTCCGCACAAAATCCGCAGCCTGTTCCGGGGTAGTTGCCTCGTATGCCAGCGAGCCTGCCATGTGGCCACCCGGCACCGAAACTGCCATATTGCTGGCCAGAATCCGCGGGCCGTCCACTTCGCCTGCGTTGATTTTATCGCGCAGCCAGGTATCATAGTTTTCCACACCGCCCATGGTGCGCAAGGTCGTCACACCGCTGAGCAGTTCAGTGCGACCAAAGCCCTTGTACATGTGTTCCACAATTTTACGGGTCAGCTGATTTGCCGTTACCAGCTTCACGGTCTTTTTCGGGTCTTTGGGCTTTTTGCTGGGTTTTCCGCTGGAAGGGATATGTACATGCATATTGACCATACCAGGCATTAAATATCCGCCCTGCAAATCTTCCACTTCGTAGCCGGACAGATCTGCGCCTTCGTCTACGATTGCCGTAATGGTTTCGTTTTCCACCAGCACGACTTTACCAGTCTGCGGCGTCATGTTCTCACTGCCGTCCAGCAGGATTCCGTTCCGATAAGCCACCTTCATATAAGATTTCTCCTTTTGTTTTTACGCCTGCACAATGCTTTTTTGTAATTATAGAACTTTCTGTCTCTAAACGCAACGCATCTATTTTTCGGATATAACAAAACCGGCGCAGCCGAAAGGCCGCGCCGGTTTTGTATATTTGGGTAAATATGTGCGCTATGTGTGAGAAAGGAACACTTTTTTTACTGAAACCTGTTCAAGCAGAGATTACTTCTCTTCGCCGTAGTAAGCCTTCAGGAACAGATCCTTGATCTCGCTGACCAGCGGGTAAACCGGGTTAGCGGTGGTGCACTGGTCCTCGAATGCCTTGTAGCTCAGCTCGTCAACCTTAGCCAGGAAGTCAGCCTCAGAGATGCCGCAATCCTTGATGCAAGCGGGACGCTCGGTAGCAACCATCAGCTTCTTGATTGCGTCGATCAGGCACTGCACAGCCTGCTCGGTGGGAGTGTCCTTGTTGCACAGGCCGCAACGCCATGCGATCTTAGCGTAACGCTCGTCAGCCACATACTCCTTGTACTTGGGGAAGGATGCGAACTTGGTGGGCTTGGTAGCGTTGTACTTGATAACGTAAGGCAGCAGGATAGCGTTTGCACGGCCGTGAGGAATGTGGAAATCGCCGCCCAGCTTATGAGCCATGGAGTGGTTCAGGCCCAGGAATGCGTTGGTAAATGCCATACCAGCGATGCAGGATGCGTTGTGCATCTTCTCGCGTGCCAGAGGATCGCCGTTGTAGCTTGCCTCCAAGTAGTGGAAGACCATCTCGATAGCCTGCAGAGCCAGACCGTCGGTGTAGTCGCTTGCCATGACGGAGACATAAGCCTCGATTGCATGGGTCAGAACGTCCAGACCGGTATCAGCAACGATGCTGCGAGGCATGCTGCGGGTGAACTGAGGATCGATGATAGCCACATCGGGGGTCAGGCTGTAGTCAGCCAGAGGATACTTGATGTTGCCGTTCTTCTTGTCAGTGATGACAGAGAAGCTGGTAACTTCACTACCGGTACCGGAAGTGGTGGGGATGCAGACCATCTTGGTCTTCTGGCCCAGTGCGGGGAACTTAAATGCACGCTTACGGATATCCAGGAAGCGCTGGCGCAGGCCGTCGAAGCTGGTTTCGGGATGCTCGTAGAACAGCCACATACCCTTTGCTGCGTCCATTGCGCTGCCGCCGCCAACTGCGATGATCACGTCGGGCTGGAAGTTACGCATAGCTTCCACACCACGCATGATGCACTCTACGCTCGGATCGCTCTCGACGTCGGAGTAAATTTCGCTGTGGCAGTAGGTCTTACGACGGCGCAAGTAGTACAGGATCTTGTCCACGTTGCCCAGCTTGACCATCACGGGGTCGGTAACGATGAATGCACGAGAGATGTCTTCCATCTTCTCCAGGTACTGGATGGAGTCTTCCTCGAAG
This sequence comes from Faecalibacterium sp., assembly GCA_020025795.1. GTDB lineage: Bacteria > Bacillota > Clostridia > Oscillospirales > Ruminococcaceae > Faecalibacterium. The sequence goes on from JAHHRK010000046.1 coordinate 2,082, forward strand.
TAGATCTTGGGCGGAACCTTAAACCACTGCATATTCACTCTCCGTTTTGCGATGCGCTTTTTGTTGATCAGGTTAACGGTAGAAACGTTCTGAGAAACAGAGTTCTTACCGTAGCTGCCGCAGCCCAGAGTCAGAGAAGGAGTATTGGTGTTGTAGATATCGCCGATAGCACCCTGAGAAGAAGGTGCGTTTACGATGATACGGCCAACGCGCATTGCTACGCCGTAATCGTCTGCCATCTGGCTGTCACCAGTGTGGATAACAGCAGAGTGGCCCAGGCCGCCCAGCTCCAGCATACGGTTTGCGTACTCGAAGCCCTGCTCCTGATTTTCGCAGGTGAAGAATGCCAGCACGGGGCTCAGCTTCTCCTTAGACAGGGGATATTCTGCAGAGGGTTCGGGCAGCGGAGCCAGCAGAACCTTGGTCTTTTCGGGAACCTTCAGACCTGCCTGCTCAGCGATCCAGTTTGCGCTCTTGCCAACCAGCACAGCGCGAACGCCTGCGTTGGGATCCGGGAACATGTAGTCGCTCAGCTTCTTAACTTCTGCTTCGTTCAGGAAGTAGCAGTTGTTAGCGGTCATGTATGCGCGGAAATCGTCTGCGATTTCCTTATCAACGATAACTGCCTGCTCAGAAGCGCAGATCATGCCGTTATCGAAAGTCTTGGACATCATCAGGTCGGTGCATGCACGATGCAGGTCAGCGCTCTTGTTGATGTAGCAAGGCACGTTGCCGGGGCCAACGCCCAGAGCAGGCTTGCCGCAGCTGTAAGCGGACTTAACCATGCCGGGGCCGCCGGTTGCCAGGATGGTAGCAACGCCGGGGTGGTTCATCAGCATCTGAGTTGCCTGGATGGAGGGGTGCTCGATCCACTGGATGCAGTTCTTGGGAGCGCCAGCCTTGACAGCTGCTTCGTAAACAACGCGTGCAGCTTCAGAGGAGCACTTCTGTGCGGAGGGATGGAATGCGAACACGATGGGGTTACGGGTCTTAACAGCGATCAGGCTCTTAAACAGCGTGGTAGAGGTGGGGTTGGTAGTGGGGGTAACGCCGCAGATAACGCCTACCGGCTCTGCAACTTCCACATAACCTTCCATGTCGTTTTCGTCCAGCACGCCAACGGTCTTCTCGTTCTTGATGTTATGCCAGATGTACTCGGTGGCAAACATGTTCTTGATGACCTTGTCTTCGTAAACGCCGCGGCCAGTTTCTTCAACTGCCATGCGTGCCAGCTCCTGGTGCTTGTCCAGGCCTGCCAGTGCCATAGCGTGTACGATCTCATCGATCTTCTCCTGATCCAGAGTCAGGAACTCCTGCAATGCTACCTGAGCATTTGCAACCAGCTGATCGATCACAACAGCATTCTCGTCAACGACGGGCTGCTGTGCAACGGGCTGTTCGTTGGTCTTTTTCGTTGCCATACGGAAAATCCTCCTATTTGATGACTGCATCACACCGGGTACCTGTAACCAGGTGCCATGCAGCAGGTGTCTTGGTGTGCCCATAGTATACCATCTGCGTTAATATTTTAACAAGATGTGAAAAGCACGAAGATTGTTCTGGAGAAATGATTATTTTGTTCACTTTGTCAAAAAGTTCACAATAAGTCATATTTTCGCTGTTTTTTTGCTGTTGTCTCCTGTCTTTCAAATCTTGTTTTTTTCAAGAATTCAAAAATATTTCGCTGGCAGGTTATTTTTGTTTTTTCTTTTTTTCGTATCGTTTGACTTCTTTTCGGAAAGCCGTTATCTTTACCCTAGTTGGTTTTATGCATTTTATGAAAGCGAGGCCTCTTTATGGAACAAAATGCACAAGCACCCCACTATGCCTTTTTCTGTAATGATCGATGCGAATTCTTTCCCTGCCACAAGGGGGTAAATCCCGCACAGTTCAATTGTCTGTTCTGCTATTGTCCGTTATATGCGCTGGGCAGCCAGTGCGGCGGCAACTTCACCTATACCAAAACCGGCATCAAAGATTGTTCCAATTGCACCATTCCTCATCAGCCTGGCGGCTACCAGTATATTATTGATCGTTTTCCACAAGTGGCCGAACTTGCCAAGGAGAACCACGCCAAGCAGGATTGAGCCTGCCCTTTACGCAAAAAGAAAGGAGCCGCAGAGAAAAGCTTTTCTCTGCGGCTCTTTTTTCAAAATCAAATGATGCAGGCTGCTGCAACCTCACTGGGCAACATCTTTGGTCACTTCCACAACATCCATCTTAATCTGGTAGTTCTGCGTTTCTCCGTTTTGGGACGTTGTTTCCAGCTCAAAATAAAGATTGTTTTTCAAATCTTCCTCTGTCACATCCCGATACGACCCTCCTGTAATCTGTCCGATTTGTTGATTGATGGAAAGCGAACCACCTGTTTGGTCAACGGACTCCATTTCCAGAAGGGTCCTCTTTTCCCCATTGGCAAAAACATAAAAAGTGGTACTGTATGCTGTAATATCCGCAAACTCTGCTTCGCTGCCTTCCAGATCGCCGCCGTAAAAAACATTGGATGCAGGTGAAACGACAATGACACCGTTTTCCACACTGCACACCTCATTTTCTCCGTGAAACGAGTAAACTTTTCCTGTGCTTTCTTCCGTTTTAGAGCATCCTGCAAAGGCCAACACGACCATGATTGCCAAAAGGAATCCCTTTACTTTCTTCATCTAAATTGTCCTTTCTAAGTTTGGATCCATCAAACGGTTTTGTTACTGAGCCAGCACTTCATCCGCAGCCTGACAGAAGGAGTTCCAGTTTTTCTCTGCCGTTTCCGATTCAATGGGGGTACGTTCCAAATCCGCCAACAGCAGGGTCGCATACTCATCCTGTGCCAGAATGGATTTTCCCATACTGGCAACCGTCTGCCAGTTGTCTTTGATATCCGGCTGCAAATCTTCCGGTACCGTGGCGAACCATTCCGCAATTGCTGCTTTCAAATCTTCCGGTTCCAGCGTTTCTGCGCGGTTCTCGTCGCAGCTGACAATCAGCTCATAGGCCGCCTGCGCACTTTGCAGGCTGGAACCAGCAGTTCCTTGTCCCCAACCTGATAAATACTGCAGATTGCTTGCAATGTTCTCGATTGCCTGATCCGCCGGGTTTTCCGTTGCTTCCGGCGTCATTTCCGGGCTGGGCTGCGGCTCTGCCGTGGCAATTTCCTGTGTTGGTGCCGGAGTTTGTGTTTCAGCAGGCGGCATATTCGATTCCGATTGGGGCACTGTGCAGCCAGCCAGCAATGCCGCTGCCAAAATCAGTGCAGTCCCTACTAAAGTATATCGATTCCATGTTTTCATCAGAACGACCTCCTTTTCCATATCGGCATAGCTTTTATTCCATCATACGCAATTGGCCCGATTTTGTCCATATCCAATCTTTCCGGCACTTGACTTTTGCGGTGTGGCATGGTGTAGTAAGGTGAAATCAATCGCGTAAAAGAGGTGCTTTTATGTATCGCATTCTGGTCGTAGAGGACGACCCCACGCTGGCGCAGGCCATTCAGGCGCAAATCGAATCCTGGGGCAATCAGGTGCAGTGCGTCACGGATTTTCAAAACGTGATGTCTGCCTTTGCCGCCTATGACCCCCACCTGGTACTGATGGACATTATGCTCCCATTTTATAACGGCTACCACTGGTGCAATGAGATTCGCCGCGTATCCAGTGTGCCTGTTGTGTTTATTTCTTCCGCTTCGGATAATATGAATATCGTCATGGCGATGGACATGGGCGGCGACGATTTTATTGCCAAGCCCATCGACCTGAGCGTGATGACGGCTAAAATCCGCGCCGTGCTGCGTCGCACCTATGATTTATCTGGCAAAACGTCCGTGCTGGAGCATCGGGGCGCTATCTTGAACTTGAACGACGCCACGCTCACCTACAATGAGCAGCGCATCGAGCTGACCAAAAACGAATTTCGCATCCTGCAAACCTTGCTGGAGCGCAAAGGCCGCATTGTCAGCCGCGACACCTTGATGACAAAGCTCTGGCAGATGGACGCCTATGTGGAAGAAAACACCCTGACCGTCAATGTAAATCGTCTGCGCAAAAAGCTGGAAGCCGCCGGTCTGCACGACTTTATCACCACTAAGGTGGGCAAAGGTTATTTGATTGAATAAGAGGCAAACATGAAAAAAGGAACCTGGTATTCTCTGATGTTTCGTTATCTGCGCGAGCTGTCGCCTTTGCTGCTTTTGTTTTTGCTGGTATCGGGCGTGTTTGGGCTGATAACATTTTTGTACGGCCTGCCTGCCGAAGCCGTTCTCTATGCGCTTGGGCTGTGTCTGGTCGTTCTGCTGGCGGTGCTGCCGTTTCATGCCGCACGCTGGCTGAAAAAGCACCGTATGCGCCAAACCGTGCAGCTCAATCTTCCTTTGATGCTGGACCAGCTCCCCCAGCCCGGCACACAAGCGGAACAGGACTTGGCCGACATTGCCAACCGACTGGCCCAGATTTTGGATACGGAACGTACCGCACGTCAAACCAGCGAACAGGAAAGCATGGACTACTACACCACCTGGGTGCATCAAATCAAGACACCCATTTCCTCCATGAAATTACTGCTGGAAGCCGACGACACCGAGGAAAACCACCGCTTGTCGGCAGAGCTGTTCCGCATTGAGCAATATGTGGAAATGGTATTAAGCTATCTGCGGCTGGGCAGCAGTGCTTCGGATTATCTGTTCCGCACCTATGATTTAGATAGCATTCTCAAACAGGCCATTCATAAATATGCACCGCTGTTTGTGCAGCGGCGGATTCGTCTGGTTTATGCGCCGGTCAACATTTCTGTGCTGACGGACGAAAAGTGGCTTTTGTTCATCATCGAGCAAATCCTCTCCAACAGCGTGAAATACACGCCGTCCGCAGGCACTGTGACAATCACTGTCACACCGGAAAAGGTGCTGCAAATCACCGATACCGGCATCGGCATTGCGCCGGAAGATTTGCCGCGCATCTTTGAAAAGGGCTTTACCGGCTACAATGGCCGTGCCGACAAAAAGGCGTCCGGCCTGGGGCTGTACCTGTGCAAATCGGCAGCGGAGCGGCTTTCGCACCGCATCTGGGCCGAATCGGTTCCCGGCCAGGGAACCACCATTTCGCTGGACCTTTCTACCGCGCCTTTGGGTGTGGAATAACCCATCTTACAAAAATGTCACATAAAACGGCCGAAATGTCACACGATTCGATGTCTGGCAGTTCGGTCGTTTTGTTATACTGAGGCCACAACCACAAGGAGGTCTGATTTATGACGATATTAGAGGCAAAATGTCTGCAAAAGATTTATACTACCCGCTTTGGCGGTACCCAGGTCGAAGCGCTGAAAAACGTTTCCTTTTCCGTGGAGCAGGGCGAATATGTGGCCATCATGGGCGAATCCGGCAGCGGCAAAACCACGCTGCTGAACATTCTGGCAACGTTGGACACGCCCACCCGTGGCGAAGTGCTGCTGAATGGCAAATCTCTTTCCACGGTGCGTGAAAAAGAAAGCGCCGCCTTCCGCCGGGATAATTTGGGCTTTGTGTTTCAGGATTTCAACCTGCTGGACACCTTCACCTTGCAGGACAACATCTTTCTGCCGCTGGTGCTTGCTGGCGCACGCTACGAAGATATGGCGGCAAAGCTCCAGCCGCTGGCCCAGAAACTGGGCATTGAGAAAATTCTCAATAAATATCCCTATGAGGTTTCCGGCGGCCAAAAGCAGCGCGTTGCCGTTGCCCGTGCGCTGATTACCCAGCCCAAGCTGATTTTGGCGGACGAACCCACCGGCGCGCTGGATTCCCGCTCTTCGGACAGCCTATTGCAGGTGTTCAACCAAATCAATCAGGAAGGTCAGACCATTCTGATGGTCACCCACTCCACCAAGGCTGCAAGCCACGCCAGCCGTGTATTGTTCATCAAGGACGGCGAAGTGTTCCACCAAATCTATCGGGGCAATGCAACCCAGGAACAGCAGTTCCAGAAAATTTCGGATACGCTGACCCTGTTGGCGACAGGTGGTGAGCAGCATGAATAAATTGTTCTTTCCGCGCCTGGCGGCGGATAACATCCGCAAAAATGCCAAAACCTATGTGCCCTACATCATCACCTGTACCGTCACGGTGATGATGTACTATCTGGTAAAGTCACTTTCCTGCAATCCTGCGCTGGAGGATATGGGCCTTGGTGCTCTGATGATTGTAGGCAGCGGCGTGGTTGCGCTGTTTGCGCTGATTTTTCTGTTTTATACCAACAGCTTTCTCATCAAGCGCCGCAAAAAAGAGTTCGGTCTGTTCCACATTCTGGGCATGGAAAAGCGTCACCTGGCCAAAAGCCTTGCCTGGGAAACGCTGTATGTAGCCCTGATCAGCATCGGCGGTGGCCTTTTGCTGGGCATCACACTGGATAAACTGGCGTTCCTTTTGGTCACGCGCGTCATTGGTCAGCCGGTCACGCTGGGATTTTTCCTTTCGCCTAAGGTTGTGGGTAACACAGCCGGTTACTTTTTGCTGATTTTTCTTTTGATTTATGCAAACTCCGTGCGCCAAATCCACACCAGCAGCCCCATCGAGCTGATGCGCGATTCCCATGCCGGCGAGCGTGAACCTAAAGCCAAATGGTTTTTGGCTCTGCTGGGCTTTGTTTGTGTGGGTGCCGGCTATTATTACGCACGCACCACCAAAGATGCAATCTCTGCTATCGGCACCTTCTTTGGTGCAGTGGCACTGGTCATGATTGGCACCTATCTGCTTTTCACAGCCGGCAGCATCGCCATTTTGAAGCTGATGCGCAAAAACAAACGTTTCTATTATCAGGCCAATCACTTCATCAGTGTGTCCGGCTTGTTGTACCGCATGAAACAGAATGCGGTAGGCCTTGCCAACATCTGCATTTTGTCCACCATGGTGCTGATTATCCTTTCTTCTACCGGCTCCATGATGATGGGTATTCAGGACATTATCCAGTCACGCTACCCCAACGATTTCTGCGTGTATCTGGACGGTGAAAACGCCGCTGCCGCCGTGGACGAAATCCACACCTTGCAGGCCGAACAGGATTTTCCCGTGCAGGACGAGCTGTATTACTCTTACTTGCTCTTGCCCTGCACCCGAAACAAGGACAGCTTTGCCTTCCAGGGCATCGACATGGTGGTTGCTGTTCCGGTATCAGATTACAACCGCACCATGGGCACAAACTATCAGCTGGACGAGGATGAAATTCTTTTGATGGACGGCCGCACCGCCTATGACTACCCCACCTTGCATCTGTTTGACGGCACCTATACCGTCAAAGAAAAGGTTGATGCGTATCCTCCCAACGGTGTTCTTTCTTCTTTTATTTATGATTCCTACTACATGGTCGTACCTGACAGTACGATCACCGACTGGAACGCATCCTTTACGGCTCTGACGCAGAACGACGCTATGGCAGGTACCGCATTGAAAGCCTATTACGGCTTTGACACCACTGCCAATGCAGACACCCAGCTTGCTTTCCAAAAAGCGATGCAGCGCGCCTCCATTTCGTCTGTCAGCTCACTGGAAGTGAAAACCGAAGCACACGACAGCTTTGTGGGACTGTACAGCGGCTTCTTTTTCATTGGCGTATTCCTGGGCGTCTTGTTCCTGATGGCAACCGTGCTGATTATTTACTATAAGCAAATCACCGAAGGTTACGACGACCGGCAGCGCTATGTGATTCTGCGCCAGGTGGGCATGAACAGCCAGGAAATCAAGTCCGCCATTCACTCGCAAATCATTACGGTCTTTTTCCTGCCGCTGGCTGTAGCCGGTATCCATGTGATTGCCGCCTATCCGCTGATGGTCAAGCTGCTTGCCATGCTGAATCTGCTGAACCAGCGGCTGTTCTTTGGCTGCACCGTCAGTTGCTATCTGGTGTTCGCTGTATTCTATCTGGCGGTATATCTGCTGACAGCCAAAGTCTATTACAAAATCGTCAGCCAGTAACGGAGGAACCACTCTATGAAAAAATTCTTTGCCCTGTCTATCGTGCTTGTGGCGCTGGTGTGCAGCTTAACTGCCTGCAAACATATGTCCGGCACGGAGCTGTACGCCTGGGCGGAAAACTGGACCGCACAGCTGGGCCATTCACAAATCACCGCAGATGAAAATCTGATTGGCACCCGCGTTTGGGGCGATGATGAATACTGCGGCACCTATCAGGCCGAATGTACCGGCGTCACCGGAAAAAACGTCATTTTCGGCGGCGCAGCACTTTCTAACCGGACGCTGAATCTTTCGGGAACCATTCACAGCCAGGGCGGAAAAGCCAATATCCGCATCCGCCAGAATGACGAAGTCATCCTTCTGGAGACGGACGAACACGGCGCTTTTTCCACCCAGCTGTCGCTGGAAAGCGGCGGCAACTACATTATGGTGCAGTACGAAGATTTTTCCGGCACCGTAACACTTACCTCAGAACACAGCGAAAGCAACTGTTAAATCCGCAATAAAAAGAGCAGCGCAGGTCTACAAAGCCTGCGCTGCTCTTTTATGTGTTATCAATGCTTACAGCAGATACTTGGTTACGTCTGCACGACATTCGTACTCGCAGTACGCTTCCAAACCCATACAGAAGACGCGCTGTGCCTCGGACATTTCATTTGGCAGCACAGTATCTTCCAGTACAACGTGTGCTAGCTCGCTGCGCTGCTGCGGCGTCAGCATTGCTTCTGCCTGTTCAAAAGTCAGCATGATGATTCCTCCACTTTTCTGGTATCGGCATGTTGCTCAGAACAGGCCGTTTGGCTTTATTGTAGCCGCTTTTGGCCAGAATGTAAACTCCTTTTCTGCGGCCTGCGCCTTACTGCATGGTAATCTGTACGCTTTCCAGAATACGCTGCATAATTTCTGCCGCAGCATCTGCATAAACCGCATCGAAGCCTGCATCACCAGTAATATGCACCACATTTCCATCCGCATCGGTCAGGCGGAACGAAAAGTAATCATATTCCTTACCAAAGCGTTCGTCTTTCTGGCGGCGGAACACATGCCACGCCTTCCCGTCCGGACCTGGGAACGTAAGGATTTCTTCGCTGTCCAGTGGGTAATATTCCAAATCATCAGGCTCATACCAAAGCTCAATATAGCTTGTTCCGATGCCGCCGATATGGATACCATTCGCACTTCCAGTATTTGAAATCGGCATGACCCACTGTTCTGGCTCTCCTGCAAAATATTCCGGCGGCAGCACAAACGAGAATCCGCCCCATGTATCCTCGTAATAAATCCTTTGCACGCCATCTGCTGTTTCTTTGCGCAGTTTGTAATGCACCGCATCCAAAACACTTTGGAAAGTGGTTTCGTATGTTTCCCACGCTTCAGCTGGGCAGCGGAACACAAAGCAGCCGTTGGCCCAGTTTATGCCCTGCTGCTCCACGTACCATTCCACCATAGGCTGATTGTTCTGCGTATACGTGCAGCGCCAGAAATCATAGCGGATGCCATTGACTGTGATTTCCTCATGCTCCTGCACAGTAATCTTCTCGCAGGCGTCTGCGTGCTGAGCGAGCCATTCTTTCTCTGTTAATTTTTCGTCCGCACGCTTCGTGCCGTAGCGAAAAAGGCAGCCTTCCGACATTTCCGGTGCAGAAAGCTCCGCCCATTCCATACCGACTGCGTCATGGACTGCATGTACCTGCCACGCGGAA